>JBAWGU010000860.1:0-2376 GCA_049593215.1 Pyrinomonadaceae bacterium | reverse complement strand
TGCCTGCGCTGCGCCGTCCGCTTGAAGGATGGCGGATTCTCTTTCGCCTTCGGCGCGCGTGATAGCGGATTGTTTCTCACCTTCCGCGCGTGTGATGGCTGCCTGACGGTCGCCGTCTGCCTGAAGCACCAGGGCGCGGCGTGTGCGCTCTGCCGTCATCTGCTTCTCCATAGTGATGCGCACATCTTCCGGCGGGTTGATGTTCTTAACGTCCACGCGCGTCACCTTCACGCCCCACTTGTCCGTTGCTTCATCGAGGATGATGCGCAGTTTGGCGTTAATCTGATCGCGCTGCGAGAGCGTGTGGTCCAAATCCATGTCGCCCATCACGGCGCGCATTCCCGTGATGGTCAACTGCACGATGCCGCCCAAAAGGTCCGCGACTTCGTAAACAGCTTTAACGGGGTCTGTGATCTGCCAGTACACAACGGAGTCAACGTGTATGGTCACGTTGTCGCGCGTAATCACGGGCTGCGGCGGCAAGTCTATGTACTGCTCGCGCAAATCTATCTGCGTCAGTCCGGGCCGCGCGTTGGTCCAGTAGATGGCGCGCGGTTTATCCAGAAACGGCCAGATGACGTTGAGGCCGCTACTTGCGACAAACGAGAAGCGTCCCAGCCGCTCAATCAGCATCACAGTCGCCTGCGGCACAATCTTAACCGTCTTGACTGCCACAACCAGCAGCGCGAAGAAGATGAACATCATGAAGAAGAGTAGAAGTACGGGCGCCATTTTTGTTCCTCCGCAGTTGAAAAGAAGCTTTGTTAGAAACAGAACTTTTGACGACTGAAAGCTGTTTGCCTGAAAACTATAACGGATTTTCAGTGTCGTTTGAAAGAGCGAGAGGCGGAAGCTGCCAGCCGCCGAGCGCGCGTTCGAGACGGAGCGCGGCTGCGAGAGCAGCTTCTTCATGGAAAGGGCGTGCGACAACCTGCACGCCTATGGGCAAACCTTCGCGCGAGCGTGCGACAGGAACGCAGACCGACGGAAGATCGAAGACGTTGAAAGTGTGCAGGTAGCCGAAGGCGCGAAACGTTCCAACGTCCTGACCGCCAACGCTCACTTTGCGCGTCTCATGCTTGAACGCAGCCGTCGCTCCGGCAGGAGCAAGGATCAGCGGCGTCTTCAACATCCATTCAACCAGCGACGCGCGCAAACGATCACGCTCCATCCATGCTTTGATATACTCGTCGAGCGGCGGCGGCTCGCTCTGTTTAGCGTTAGCGAGTCTCCATTGAATAAAATCTCCCGCCTTCTCTTCCTGTCCTTCGTAAACCTCGCGCAGTTGAACTACGGACGCCTGCGAAAATATTTTAAGCCACAGCGAAGGCCCGTGTTCTACGGCAGGAGGACGGCATTCAAAGACTTCAAGCCCTGCACGCTCAAGCGCAAGCGCGGCAGCTTCAACCGCATCGCGGGTCTCATCGCTCACAGGCGTCACGCCGTCATCCGTATAAAATGCGACGCGCACATTTCGTAAATCAACCTTCTCAACATCCTGCGCAGAATCCGCAGCAGACGTTGAGGCGTTTGTTCCATCTAAAACTTTCAGGAGCAACGCGAGGTCTTCAACGCGGCGAGCCATCGGGCCAATCGCTGCGCCGAGCGAATAAGGACCAATGCCTGGCGGAAACTGTCCATCGCCCGCGACCCGCCCAACAGTCGGCTTCAATCCGCAGATGCCGCAGAAGTGCGCGGGCAGACGAATCGAGCCTGCAAGGTCGCTACCCAATCCAGCAGGCGATAAACATGAAGAGATTGCTGCCGCTTCGCCTCCGCTCGAACCGCCTGCGGTGCGCGACAGATCATGCGGGTTGTTCGTGCGCCCGAAGACGGGATTGACGGATTCGTAATCCATCGCCATCTCCGAAACGTTTGTCTTGCCAATCAGGATCGCGCCAGCAGCTTTCATACGCGCCACAGCCGTTGCGTCTTGCTGCGGAATGTGGTCAGCGCGAAAGACAGAACCGCTCGTCGTGCGCAAGCCCTTAGTCTCAATCGTATCCTTCACAGTAAACGGCAGGCCGTGCAATGGCCCAAAAATTTCGCCGCGCATGATTGCCGACTCGGCTTCACGCGCACGTTCCATCGCATCAGGTGCGAGCGTGGCTATGGCATTGAGTTGTGGATTGAGCCGCGCGATGCTTTCGAGATGAGCTTCAATAATCTCGACAGGCGACACAGAGCGAGCGCGCACGAGTTCAAGAAGATTAACGGCTGTCTGTTTAGTTAGCTCTTCACTCATCTGTTTTGCGAATAACTGTAGGGGCAGGGCTTGTCCCTGCCCGCACAACATAAAGAAGAGTTCAAACAGGGATGGACAGGATAGACAGGATGGAAAAGCTAATTCTTTATCCTGTTCATCCTGTCTATCCC
>JBAWGU010000859.1:0-5710 GCA_049593215.1 Pyrinomonadaceae bacterium | reverse complement strand
GTGCTCTGCATCGCGCGCGACATCACGGAACTCAAGCAGCAGCGACAGCGCGCCGCCCAGGCAGACAAGCTTCGCGCGCTCGGACAACTCGCATCAGGCGTCGCGCACGATTTCAACAACGCGCTCGCAGCCATCCTCGGTCGCACACAACTCGTCCGCCGCCAGACCACTGCCGAAACCGTCACGCGCAACCTCGACATCATTCAAACGGCAGCCGAAGACGCCGCCGCCACCGTCCGCCGCATACAGACCTTCGCGCGGCAATCGCAGGGAGAAGAGTTTGAATTGCTGGATGCGCGCGGCCTCTTGCGTGATGCCGTGGAGATTACGCGCACGCGCTGGGAGAATGAAGCTCTGATGCGCGGCCTGCATTTCAACGTGCAGTTAATTGATGAAGGCTTATCTCAATACACGCTCGGCAGCGCATCGGAGTTGCGCGAAGTCTTCGTCAACCTGATCTTCAACGCCATTGACGCGATGCCTTTCGGCGGCAACATCACAATCTACTGCGAACGCAGAGGCGGGCAGTTGCAACTGCGCTTCGCAGACACAGGCACGGGCATGAGCGAAGAAGTGCGCTCGCGCATCTTCGAGCCTTTTTACACGACGAAGGGAATGAACGGGACGGGACTCGGACTCGCCGTCAGCTACGGCATCATAGAGCGTCACGGCGGCGCAATCAGCGTCGAATCCGAAATGGGGCGCGGCACAACCTTCGAGATTCTCCTGCCCGCCGCCAATCCTGAAGTGTTTGAAGACGACCGCGCGAAAGTTCAGACGGAAGCCGCGCCGCTCTCTATGCTCGTCGTTGACGACGAAGAGTTTGTGCGCGAGACGCTCGCAGACATGCTGATGGCCCTCGATCATAAGGTCGTCGCCGTCGGCAGTGGGACGGAAGCTCTCGCAGCTCTGGAAAGAGAAAATTTCGATCTGGTCTTCACAGACCTTTCGATGCCGGAGATGGATGGATGGGAAGTGGCACGCGCGATTCGCCGTCGCTTCGGCCAGAGCCTGAGCGTAGTTTTAGTCACAGGCTACGGCGCGGGCACAGCGCTTCCCCCCGGCGAAGAGGATTTAATCAACGGCATCATCGGCAAGCCCTTCGACTTCTCGCAAGTCATCGAAACCATCACCCGCGCCACACACCAGCGCGAAGAAACGACAAGCGTGAAATAAGGCAAAAGGAAAAAGGTAAAAGGCAAAAAGTAGGGGAAGCCAACTTTTATTACGGTTTCCAAACGGGTGCGACCATCTTTAATGAGCGTTTAGAGGCGGGAACGGCCCGCCAACTCAACTTGCGACGGCGGGCAAGCCCCGCCTCTAAACGGTCGCACTCTATTGATAACCGTAATAATTACAGCACTCAGGTTGAGCCTTGTAATTAAACAGTTGGTTTCCCCTGACTTTTGCCTTTTACCTTTTGCCTTTTGCCTTCTTTAGCGGCTTACGCGAAGTTGACGATGCCTGCGCTGGCCGTGAAGCCGACGCCGAAGCCGACGACCATCGAAGGGCCTTTGCGAAAACTTTTTTCCGCAAGCATGAAGCCGGTCGAGGCGCTTGAGAGATTGCCGTAGCTCTTGAGAATATCGTATGAGGTCTTGACCCTGCACGAATCTGTTTCGAGCGCGAGTTGCGAACACACGCCGTCGAGTATCTTTTTGCTGCCGGTGTGAATCAGGCAATCCTGCACATCGTCCAGACGATGGACGGGTGATTCAGGATTCTCCAGCACGCGGCTGATGGTGGTGACGGCATAGTGCGCTCCACGATAAGGCACGTTCGGGCGCATCATATACTGCGGCCTTCCTTGCCTGTAAGGTTGCGAGCTGCCCCCATCCATCGCCAGCAACGCAACGTCTTCAGGATCATCGTTCGTGAGGTGCGAGATTGGACCAAACTCCGCTTCGCCGTCTTCAGTTCCGAGCAGCAGCGCAACTGCGCCGTCGCCAAAGAGCATCGCCTGAATAGCGAAGGTCGTGTTCAGCCGTTGTTGCTCCACACCAGCCGCTTCGACCGTGCGGCTCTTGCGCATTCGCGCAATCTCTCGAAAGCCGTAATACTCCTCTTCAAGCAACGGACGAATATAAGGCGTGTGCGCTTCGGCCATGATGACGATGGCCTTCTTGCCGGGATTGGCGGTCAAATACCAATGCGCAACTTCGACTGACTTGAGCAGCACGGAACAGCCTTGCGCCTGCATACTGACGGTGCTGATCGAGCGCGAGAGTGTGTCGTGCATGTTCGCCATCACTTCCGAAGCCAGACACGGCAGCAGTTGCGACGGAGTGTTAGTCGCAGCGATGAGCAATCCGATCTTTGACGGGTCGCCGCCCCACTTGTCTATGCAACTGCGCGCAGCGTTGACGCTCATGTCCGTTGCTGAAGCGGTCATGTGCATCGGCTCGCCTGCGAGAAATTCAGGATAGTTTTCGAGCGTCGAGTAACGCTCGTCAACGCCCAGACTGCAAATCGTGTTGATTAGCTCCGGGGAAAGTTTATTCATCAGCGTCGCCACAATTTCCGTCGTGCGAAACTTGTGCTGCGGCGTCGAGGTAGCTGAAGATAGAAGATTAATCATGGGGAGACTGCTCCTTTGAAATTAGAGGGATTTTGAAGTTTTTCGAGTCATCAACGACGCAGGCGAGACGAATCACGCCTTTAAGGGAAATCGAGCGGGCAAACAGACCAAGCCGCCGCGCGATGATGAAGCTCTATTTAATTGTCAGTCAGGAATTTCGTAAGGCTGTGCGGTGAATCTGCTTCAACTCGCCATGAGCACGACGAGTTTTACTCCCACGTCGAAGCACCACCACCATCTAACACAATCGGGAAAGCATCCGCGAAATTCATTCGTGTGCATTGTAAAGAGAAACCATCAAACAATCAAGGCAAAGTTAAGCGGCCCACGCTGCTCTCGCCTATGCTCCCGAAATAGAGCTTGCCGTCGCGCTCGACTACGTTTGCAATCTGCGCGTAGCAGCCGTCGGAGGGGTCTTGAAGATTCTGTGTGACGCGCCCGTCACGGTCGAGGCCAAGCACGAAGGCGTAACGCTTCGGCGCGGGCTGCATGAAGGAAGGCAGGCGCAGGAAAATTTTTCTCAGGAAAGGTTTCGGCAGCACACTGTCCAGTTTGCTATCGCGCGGCGTGACCAGCGCAAGCCAGAATTTGTCGCGCCCGTTGGAAGAGATGCCGTCAGGAAAGCCCGGCAGGTTTTCGATGAAGATGTCAGACTGTCCCTGCTTCGGCCCCGCGAGCCACACGCGATGCACTCTGTATTCGCCCGTTTCGACAACCAGCACGAAAGATTGATCGGGACTCACCGCAACGCCGTTGGCAAAGTGAAGTTTATTTAAGATGACGCGAGTCGTTTTTGTTTTCGGATCGTAAGCAAGAAATCTTCCGTTGGGCTGATGCTCTATCAGGTCGGCTTTGTAGTTCGAGATTGGAAACTTGTACGAGGCGTCTGTGAAATAGATGGTCCCGTCAGCAGCTACGTCCAGATCGTTCGTGCAATGAAAAGGCAAGCCCTGCGCTTCAGTGCTCAAGACCGTGACAGAACCGTCGCGCGCGATAGAGAGCAAGCCCTTATCCGCATCCGCCACTATCAAGTTGCCTGACTTATCAAAGACGAGTCCGAGCGGGCGGCTATGTGTGTCTGCGAAAACTTCCGGTCGGCTTCCGTCCGCCTGCAAGCGCATGATGCGCCCGTCGAGCAACCCCGTGTAGATACGACCCTCGCCGTCTAACGCCACATCCTCCGGCGCAACGCCGACACTTAAACGCTCAACGCCAGCGAGCTTTGTGTTCTGTTCATAAACTCCCGCGAGCGCAGGCGGAGTCGGCGGCGTCCATGCGGCAGGCGTAATCGGCACAGGCCAGAAGAGAAGATAGAGCAGGAGCGCGAGGATTAAAACTAAGAGGCTAAGCAGAATTTTTCGTTTTGCCATGTAGAGGACTCGGAACAACTCATCAGATTACTACCTTGTTTTATCCCTCTTGCTTACCGTTAAGACCTTCGCTGAAGTAACGATCAACGACAGCAATCAGGTTTCTTAGATTCTCATCTGTCTTCTTCACGCTCTCTCCTATCTCCCTTACACTCTCTTCCGTGCGTATGTGCGCATCAACTAGCGCAGCAATCCTTTCATCTACATCATCAATCCTTTTATCTGTCGCTTCAAACCGATCAAGCGAAGCCTTTGCCAGCCGCCCAACAATGTCTTCAATCTGCCCTATCTTAGCCGTAGATTGTGCTTGCTGCTCAATTATAAATTCCATTCTTTTCTCAAGCTCTTCGTCAGACATCTCTATCCTCTCCTAAAGTGATTTTCTCATGCAGTCTGGCTAAACTTCTAATCCGCAGCTAAACGAGAATAATTTAAATCATCTTCAAACTCATCTCTCGCCGCGTTCTTTCTCTACCTCTGATTGTAATTCGACTGTGAGATTGCGTGTGCCGGGTTGGTCAATGGGTTCAATCAGGCGCAGTGCTTCGTCAAGCACGCGGCGTTGATGCTCAGGCCAGTTGGGCAGGCCCGCGACGCTTCCAAGCTCGCCGCGATAATATGCAGCGCGCGGCGGGCGGACCATCTCCACCACATCGCGCTCAACCGCCAGCGTCATTGTCGGGATGCTTTCAAGCTCAAGGGCGCGCGCAACGAGCGAGACTGATTGATGACACAGGCGCGATGCCGGGATGAGCAACGCAGCCTGCACTTCATAACGCCTTACGCGCTCGATTAAACCGGGAATCATCTCTCTAACCATTCTCTCTGCGTCCGTGATGAATCCGCAGAAGCTCCAAAACACGGGATTGAGTTGCCCTATGATGCCGTTGCTCTCAAACTCGAAGAGACGCTTGATGGGAACCTGCGCGTTCATGTCCTGCTCCACACTCTTCGCGTCGTAACCGCGCGCAGCCCATTTCAAATCTTCCGCCTCGACCTCGACAGGTATCTCACGAAAGCTCATGTCGCCCCCTCTTGCGCTCACGTTGAAAGGCTCTGTGCCGTCAATGTACGCGCCCGCAGAAGAGACGAGAGCCAGATTGAGCATCGGCAGTGCGCGCCGCGCCGGAACAAAAGGCGCGCGCTTGTTCGTGGCCCAGGGATAGTTATCGCCCACATCTTTGCCCGAACCGGCAAAAGCCGCACGCTCCTGCTGCCACCACCTCGCATAACGATCACGCCACTCGTTACCCTTCTCTATAATCTCCACAGCCCGTTTCCTCTCTTCTCGAAAGATTCAAACAGCGCGCCTGCGCGCAATCAACGTCAACGCCACCACACATGCAATCATGCCGACGCTCATCAAGACAACCGAATACCCGTGCAGGCTGTTAAAAGCCACGCGCAAAGGATCGCTCGGCGCAACTTCATCAATCGGCCTGCCCATCGCCACGCGCAACGCGAACAGCCGCGCGTTGATAATCCAATGCCCAACGCCCGTCGTGATGGCGATGACCGCCAAAGAAATAATCTCCGCATAGAACGCGCGCACGCTCTTCAAACGTTCGAGCATAAACGCGCTCAAGATCAACAGCAGGCTGATAAAGAAACCGCTCAAGTTCACAACCGCGAGCGTGCGCGTCACGATGGAACCCGCCGCATGATTCGCGTTCGGCACATTCAAACCTCTAAGCACCGCAAACGCCGTCGGCGCAACCGCGAAACTGAAAAAGACTGCCGCGCCAAGCCATAAAGCCAGCAG
>JBAWGU010000858.1:0-2639 GCA_049593215.1 Pyrinomonadaceae bacterium | reverse complement strand
CGCTACCGCAGGCGGTTCTGACCATTATCTAAAACGATTGGCGCAGGTAAGCGACAGAAAAGTTTTCGCCTAACTGAAAATGGCGCTTAATGGTTTTCGCGGGATCGAAGAACCATTCGCCGAGCGGTTGTTCGCGCTCTCTATCATCGAACCAGCCCCAGGGCGGTCGCGCCATGTTGTGTCCACCCTCGCTGCCGAGAAACGCCGAGCCATTGACGCCAAGATTTACCTGACGCTCGACAGTGCGTCCGTTCTTCTGCACAAAACTGATTGTCGCTTTGCCGTAGTTGTGCTCTTCACCATAAGTCTCGTTCGTGCCACGACGCGCGCGCGGCCAGAGTGTTGTGCTTAAGGGGAGCAGATCATAATTCACACGTCCTTCATGCTCTTTTTCAGGATCATCTGCGCGCCCGTTGAAAGCATAAATCAAAATCTCTTTACGAGAGCTATCCTTTTCATCTTCCTGATACGCTCTGATTCCGTGACCTTTCGGTTCGATGTAGAGCCGAACTCTCTGTCCGTCAATGCTCAACTTCTCAGACTCAGCCGTAGAAGAACTTTCCGAAGAACCTTCCGTCGCGTATTTCAGAAACCTGTTATGCGCTATCGTCTCGACAAAGACCACATGCGCTTTCTGCAAGTCGCTGCCCTCTTTCGCAACCACGACGAGGCAGCCTTCCATGTCATTCTCGTGCGCGAGCGTAGCCTCCTGCGCGCGTCCTGTCGGGTCATACTTGCCGCCGTGCTTGACGCCTTCGCGTATCACTTCGCTCAAAATTTTTCCGCGAACCCCGCCGCCTTTGTAATCGCGCGGGTGAAAGGCCGCGTAATGAATAAAGAAGTGCGTCTCGGTTTCGCTGACCGAATAATAGATGTAAGCCTTGAGCGGAAAGCGCGGATTGGCAGAGTTCTCCCAGTTGTTATTGCCGCGCCAGTCGCCGTCGAAATCGAAGTTGGTGATGTAATCATGGCGCGGGCTGTCGCCCAGAGCCTGATAAAAGATGGGCGCGAACGTTGCAGCGATTTGACGATCTCGCGCCGCAACCTGCGAAGCAGTTTGTGCAAGAGTCGCATCTTCAGAATGAGAGAGCATGAGAGCGATTACTAAAATCGCAATGCGGGAATATGTTTTCACTCGTCTATTCCTGCTCCCACTTCGTGTGAATCGCTCCCTGCTCAGGCTTATCAATCCGTTCGTAAGTGTGCGCGCCGAAGTAGTCGCGCTGCGCCTGCGTGAGATTTTGCGGGAGGCTCGCGGTGCGATAGCTGTCGAAGTAAGCGAGGCTCACGGCCATCGCAGTCGCGGGCACGCCGCTCCTTTGCGCTTGGCTCAAACATTCGCGCCAGCTCGTTTGATGCTCTTCCATCCATGCGCGGAAATCTTCGTCGAGTAAGAGGTTGGGAAGCTCTGCGTCGCGCGTGTAGGCGGCCTTGATGCTGTCTAAGAATTTCGCGCGGATGATGCAGCCGCCTTTCCAGATGCGCGCCATCTCGCTCAGGTTGATGCTCCACTTCCACTCCGTTGCTCCCGCGCGAATCAGATTGAAGCCCTGCGCGTAAGAGCAGATTTTTGAAGCGTAGAGCGCATCGTGAACATTTGAGATTAAGAGAGCGCGATCAACGGAAGCTTGCTCAACCTTTGGTCCTTTAATAACACGGCTCGCCGCGACGCGCTCATCCTTCATAGCGGAGATGAAGCGCGCTTCGATGGCCGCGTTGATGGTCGGAATAGGAATGCCCAGATCAAGCGCGACCTGCGCGGTCCACTTGCCTGTGCCCTTCTGTCCCGCTTTATCCAGAATCAAATCCACGAGCGGACGGCCTGTCTCTTCATCACGCACGCGAAAAATTTCCGAAGTGATTTGAATCAGGTAAGAATCGAGTATGCCTTTGTTCCACTCGGCGAAAGTGTCTGCAAGCTCATCCGCCTTCATACCAACGACTGTGCGCAGGATGTCGTAGGCTTCTGCGATGAGCTGCATGTCGCCGTACTCAATGCCGTTGTGGACCATCTTGACGAAATGGCCCGCGCCGTCCGGCCCGACGTATGTCGTGCATGGGCCGTCTTCCGTCTTCGCGGCGATAGACTCCCAGATCGGGCGTACCTCTTCGTAAGCCGCACGCGCGCCGCCCGGCATCAGTGATGGACCATGCAAAGCTCCCTCTTCGCCGCCCGAAACGCCTGAGCCGATAAAGCGCAAGCCTTCACTTGCTAACGCAGCCTCACGACGCCGCGTATCTTCAAACCATGAGTTGCCGCCGTCAATGATGATGTCTTCCGCGTCCAGAAAAGGTTTGAACTGCTCAATGGTCCAATCAACGGGCGGGCCAGCCTTAACCATCAACATAATCTTGCGCGGGCGCTTCAACGCGCGCACAAACTCTTCCGTCGTCTTCGCGGCAACAATTCTTTTATCGCTGCCAAAGCTCGCCACAGCCTTTTCAAGAAACGCAGGGTCACGATCCCAGACGACAACCGAGTAGCCGTGACTCTCCATGTTGAGCGCGAGATTCGACCCCATCACGCCCACGCCAGCCATGCCAATGTCTGCTTCCGCCATTAGAAATTTCTCCCGCAAACAAAACAGTAGGGGCGGGGCTTGTCCCTGCCCGTCTGTTGCTCAAACAATAAATTAACA
>JBAWGU010000857.1:0-4017 GCA_049593215.1 Pyrinomonadaceae bacterium | reverse complement strand
AAAACTGAAAACCGAAAACTGAAAACCGCCTTAACAAAACTCTGGCGTCCGTTGGCCCGTTTAGGCTAGAATGTTTCTGGCGAGCAGGTGTCATCGCCTTTCTCTAATCCTCTGCTGCTGACACCTTTTCTCGGTTTCTACGGTTGCCGTGCAAGCAACACTAATCAGTGATTTCTGAACAGAAACTTTTGCTCTCGGCAAAAGCGCTGCCCGAGTCCTTCAACCTTCAAATCAGATAGAGCGAATCTGAAAGTGCGGTGCTCAAGATGGATGCTGGAGTAGGTCTGGCAATTCAGTGCGTCGGCATAGTCCTCGTGGCTGTGCTCTCCTACGTCATGATGCGCTCGATTGAGGGCGTGTCGCAAAGATACTGGACCATCGCGTGGTCCTGTCTCTCCATCTCTCTTTCAAGCCTCATCGTCGCGTTTCACACCAACGCGTTCGGGAAGCTCAGCTACTCACTCTACTTCCTCGGCGAATATGCCTTCGGCTACATGTTCGTCGCGGGCTGTCGTTATCACGCGTCTAAGAAACGCTTGACGCGCCGCGATCTGATAGCCATCGCGCCGGGCCTGTTCGCGGCCGCGCTGCTGCCGCATCTTTCAGACGACTTCAACAATCTCTTCATCGTGCAGGCTTCGATTATGGCCGCGCTCTTCGCCACAGCCTTTTACGCGCTGCGGCACGCGCGTCGGCAGGGCCAATCGAGTCCGGGCCTGAGAGTGATGATGGTCGCGCTCTTCCTGCTGGCTCTGGATTTTTCGCACTACGTTCCGGTCTTCAGCGCGCGCTCAGGGATGTGGGGCTTGACCGTGCCCGCAGGCTATCTCAAATACACTTCGATCTTCGATCTGATACTCGAAATTCTACTGGGCTTCGGCACAGTGATGGTCGGCATGGAAGGCGTCAGGCAGGAGGTTGAAGCGACCAACATGGAATTGATGGCTGTGCGTGACAAGCTGGAACTGCTGGCGCGCGTTGATCCTTTGACAGACGCGCTCAACCGCCACGCGCTTCACTCCCTGCGCAACAACAAGGACGAGAGCCACGACACGCGCTTGGGCGGCTGCGTCGTAGTCATTGACCTAGACGACTTGAAAACAATCAACGACACGCACGGCCACACGGCAGGCGACGCTGCGATTCGCGCCGTCGCACACGCCGCGCGCTCCCTCATACGCGCCGACGACATGCTCTTTCGCTGGGGCGGCGACGAGTTTCTCATCCTCATGTTCGGGATGCCCGAAGCGGAGGCCGCGCGTCGCTTCAACTCGCTCAACGCGCTGCTCACACTGACGCCCCTGCCCTCTGTTCCCCTCCCCGTCAACCTCAAAGTCTCACACGGCCTCGCCTCCTTCAACGCCCTGGACCATCTGGACCAGGCCATAGAGCAAGCGGACGAAGCCATGTACCGTCACAAGCAGACGCACAAAGAGGAGAAGAAAGAGGAACTGCTACTGAATATGATTTAACATTCGCTCCTCTTCATTTCAGGAAAATATTCAACTTGAGTTTGAGATTAAAAGAATAACCCTAACCGACCACGCTCCAACTATTGCGAGAGGAATTCTTGAATCAGACGCTGCTCTTTCTCATCTTTGATGCGGGTGAATAGTTTCGTTCCGAGCGTCTTAATTGTCTCTGGGCGGTCGAAAGGCAGGCGTTCGTACATCTTGCCGCCAGCGAAATGGCAGGGTGTGCATCGAGTCTCAAGGATCGGTCTAATCTGAGTGTTGAAGTCCACCTTTGTCGGGGTCGTGATTGAAGAGGCTGTGGCCGCAGGCTTGTGCAGACTGGCGCTGGATATGTTTGGGGCAGCGGCGTTGAGCTTCACACAGCCATACAGGCTGAAGACGAAGGCCAGAATAAAAACCAGAATCAGCGTGCTCACTCGCATCATGACAGTGTATGCTACTCCTCTCAGGTCGCCTGGGCAATGAATTACAGCCGTCTAACTAAGGTGCGAGACAACCGCGAAGGCAGGAGATGGAAATGAAGAATCTTGTTATTGTTGCAGTGATGATGATGCTCGGAATATCTGTTGCTAAGGGCCAGACTCAGGGCGTAAACGCAAGTCAGGATGCTAAAGCCGAACAAGAGTTGAGAAAGCTGGAACGCGAGTGGCTGGACGCTTATGATAACCATGATGTCGAGGCGATGAAGCGAATCGTGGCGGACGATTTCACGATTACTTACGAAAACGGGAGCGTTCTGGATAAAGCCAAAACCGTCGGGATGCTCAGGCCCGGCACTCCCAAAAACCCTGACACGTCTCAATGGACGGAAGATTCAAAGGTGCGCCTGTATGGCGACACAGCCATCATCACAGGGAAATACGTTTTCAAGAGACGCGATAAAGATAAAGAAATAGTCAGCGAATCACGCTATACTGACACCTACATCAAGCGTAACGGACGCTGGCAAGTGGTGGCCTCGCATCTCTCAAACATAGCAAAGAAGTAGCGTACTTGCCGGGAGCAAATTATTCGAGCCAGATGTCCGGTAGCCTGATGACATAGCTTTTATCAAATTGACTGTGGACTGCTGAATTCAGCGATAGAAGCTCCTCAGAGAAAATCTCCTCAGGGAAGTCTTAAAGCGCCAACTGCATCCGGTTTCGTTAAAGAGGTGTAAGCATGAACTTCCGTCCGAGCATGATCGTGTTATCCCTCCTCCTCTTTGTTAATGTCGCTTCAGCTTCTCCGACGCCTTGCGCGCGTGTGAAGTCAAAACCGGACGCATGGGTCACAGCAAAAGTTGATGCGCTGGTGCTGGCGGCGCGGGCGGCGTATGACAGGGATGAGGCGCAAAGTGCTTATGAGAGAGTGCTCGATGGAATCGCCGGTACAATGCGGCAATGCAAGCTTTCTGAGGACGAGGGCTTTGTCAGCCGCTACAAAGAGTTTGTCGAATACATCGAAGCGGTGTCAGTGGCCCGGCTGCCGGATCATGAGCTGGGCTTCATCGTGCCCGATAAGCAATACTTTGAAGAGACGCGACAGTATGTGGAGATTCCAGAGTTCCTGATGGCACAGAGTTTCATAAAGGCTGTCAGTCGCTCTGAAACTCTCGATCAGGCAAAATCTTTTCTGCGCGAGCTTAACTTGAAAAGAGAGCCTTCGGATCAACTCATCTTCTTCAGCTACATCTCGCAGCATCTTGGCACGCCTGACAACGACGACAGTTACAGAAGGCTCTTGATTGTCGTTCCGGGAAACGCCGGGAAAGGCATCCCGGAGAAATGGGTCCAGTTCGGCGTCAGCGATCCGGGACAGCGTGTGCGCACTCGCAACGTCTCAGTCGTATCTACCGTGCTTAACCCCGATGGGACCAACAACACTTACTTTAAAGATTACTACCGCACCTATCGCCGCGACGGTAAGATCAGCATCAAGGGGCGTTGGGAATTGGGAGAAGGTGATGACAACTGCGCGCAATGCCACAAGAGCGGCATCCTCCCCATCTTTCCCGAAGCGGGCAGCGTGAAGGAGAGCGAGCAGCAAGCGGTCTCGGCGGTCAACCAACGCTTCCTCACTTATGGCTCGCCTCGTTTTGATAAGTACTTGGACGAAAGCAAGTTTGGTCCGGGACTGAGTTCGGCGAGTCGTGAGGACCGCGAGCAACGCTTCGGCGCAAAATTTACCGGAACAGTTGTAGCGAACGCGATGGCCTGCGCCGCTTGCCACCAGCCTGAACGACTCGGCTATCTCAACTGGCCTATGGATAGCGTCGTGATTAAGTCATACATCAAGGGCGGCCAGATGCCGAGAGGCTATGAACTGCAAGCCGCGCAGCGCAGCGAACTTTATAAGAGGCTGATTCAGGAATACTTCGCCATTGATCCGGCGCATCCGGGCATTCTGAAATCATGGCTTCTCGGCAAGCTCAGGCAAAACGAGCCGCCCAGGAGCCAGCCGCTTAATACTGATCTTGACCTTCTCTCAGTCTCTACTCATTTTCCGTTTAACTATAGCGATTCTCAATAGCGTGCGACCGTTTAGAGGCGGGCTTGCCCGC
>JBAWGU010000856.1:0-3231 GCA_049593215.1 Pyrinomonadaceae bacterium | reverse complement strand
GCCTTTAATGGCGGCGACCCGCGCGCGGGCAGTGGCGGCCCCGGCAGCAGTAATGAGAATGGTAGCTCGGAATCGTCCCGCTTCGGTCGCTCAGGCGGCGGCAACCTCTCTGTCAACGGGCAGCGCGCAACCAACAACAATTTCTCTCTGGACGGCGTGGATAACAACGAGCCGCAATTTGGGACCATCGGCGTCTTTCCAAACCCTGACGCCATCGCGGAGTTTAAGGTAACGACGAGCATCCCGCCCGCAGAAGTCGGGCGCGCAGGCGGCGCGGTCATCAACACCACGATCAAGTCCGGCACAAACGACTTTCACGGCTCGCTCTATTACTACGGACAGAACACCGCGCTCAACGCCATGCACGTTGTGCTCAAGACCAAGCTTGCGGAAGAGCTTACCAAAGCTACTCCTTCGGCGCTCAACGTCGCGGCGTTGCAGAAGCCCGTCCAGCAGATTCACGAATTCGGCGGGACCATCGGAGGCCCAATCATCAAAGATCGCACCTTCTTCTTCTTTGATTATCTGGGCCAGCGCAACCACCTGCCGTTTCCTGCATCAACGGTTGTCCCGACAACGAGGTCTCGCAACGGAGACTTCTCCGAGTTTCCGCAAATCTTCAACCCGTTTACAGGCGCTCCCTTCGCGGGCAACGTCATTCCCGCGAATCTGATTAACCCTGTGGGCAAAGCGTTCCTGAATGCTTACGCATTGCCGACCAACGAAGGAGTTTTCAATCCCGGCTTCGATTGTTGTCCGGCATCGCAGTACAACTTCTTTACGCAGCGCAGCAATCAGGAGACGATCAACAACTACGAGTTCAAGATTGATCACAGGCTCTCCGGCAACAACTCTCTGACGGGCCGCTTCAACGATCAGAAGTTGACGACGCTTCGCGCCAACATCATTCCGGGCAACATTGCGACGACAGGTTTCGGCGCTGGCGAGGAACGCGGCAACTCGCGCCAGCTCACAATCTCTGACACGCATACCTTCAGCCCGACGCTCCTTAATGAGTTTCGTTTCGGACTCACGGAGATTCAAATTTCAATCTTCAACTGCGGCGTTGGCGGCTCTTGCGGCGTCAGCCCGACCTTCGCCAAAGACATCGGCATCCCTAACTCAAACGACGGCTCGCTCGAAGCTTCCGGCGGCGCGTTGATTGGCAACTTCGGCAACGGGTTCCTTGAGTTCTCCGGTGATGGCGGTCTCTTTCAGGTCAAGAGCAAGAATCCTTATTTCGCAGATTCGCTGACCATCATTCACGGCAATCAGGCAATCAAGTTGGGCGCGGAGACGCGTTTCCGTCTGCTCAACACGATTGATGCGGGTCGCACAGGCAGCCTCAAAGGACAGTTTCAATTTGACACCGTTGGTCCACAAACGGGGCCGAATCCGAGTTGTCCCGCAGGCTCAGGAACGGCTGCCGCCTGCTTCGTCTCTCCAAGCGGTCTGCCCTACGGCGGCACAGGCAACTCGCAGGCAAACATCCTGATCGGTGCGCCCGCAACTCTCGTCACCAAGTCAACGATTTTCGGCGGGCCTTTCAACCTGCGCTCGCAGGAGTACGGTCTCTTTATTCAGGACGACTGGAAAGTCAATAACAGGCTGACGCTCAATCTGGGTCTGCGCTACGACCTCTTCATGCCTTACTCGGAAAAGGATGGCCGCTATAGTTTGTACGACATTGCGGCGCGGCAGGTGCTCGTCGCATCGGGCAGCAACGACCGCCTCGTTGAAACAGACAAGAACAACTTTGGCCCGCGCGTAGGCTTCGCTTATGCAGTGAACGAAGCGAAGACGCTCGTGTTGCGCGGCGGCTACGGCTTGCTCTACACGCTCGACGGCGTTGACTATCCGCCGGGCGTGCGCAACCCTCCGTTCTCTAACAGCGTCTCTTTCGGACGCGACAATAATCCGGCTTCTCCGAGGTTCAACCTTCAGACAGGACCACCCGTCGTGCCGCAGGTCAACCCGACTAACCTGCCGACCTTTATCGGCGTCTATGGCGTTGACCCGGAGCAAAAGGTTGCCAGCGTGCATCAATTCCAGTTAAGCGTTCAGTATCAGTTGGGCAGAGATTATTCGCTGGATGTCGGGTACGTCGGCAATCGTACGCGCAATCTGCTCTACGGAAATGACATCAGCTCGAACGGCACGGCGCAGGCTCGTAACACTTCAAACCAGTTCTTAACGAACGCGGTGATTTACACCAACGGCGCTGAATCTTCCTACAACGGAATGCAGGCGCAGTTGCAGAAACGTTTGTCGCGCAACATTCAGGGGCAAATCTCTTACACGTGGAGCCATACCATTGATAACTCTACGGGTATCTTCAATGGTCTGGGTGAAGCGCGGCAGAGTCGCGGCGGCCCGATCAATCCTTTAGACATTAATGCGGATCGTGGCAATTCGTCACTAGACGTGCGCCACCTCTTCTCGGCAGACGCGATCATTGATTTGCCGTTCGGTAAAGGACAGCCTTATCTCAATGACAGCGGAATCTCTAATAAGGTTTTTGGCGGCTGGCAGTTGAGTATTATTCAGACTGCGCGTTCGGGATTCCCGTACAGTGTGGTCTGTAACTGCGGAGCGGTTCGCCCATCGCTGATCGGAGACCCGTTAGCTAATCTCGCGCCGGGCCGTGTGCTCAACGCCGCAGCATTCACAACGGATAATTCTAAGCTTGTGAGTGTGACTAATGCTGCGGGCAACGTCATCCGCTTCGGCAACCTCGGACGCAACACCTTCCGTGGTCCGTCGCAGTGGAACACGGACCTTTCGGTCTTCAAGAACACCAGCATCCTTGAGAATCTCAACATGCAGCTTGGCTTTGAGTTCTTCAATCTCTGGAATCACCCGAACTACACCGTCCCGGACAACAATATCTTTAGCGGCACGTTCGGCTCTTTGAAATATAACGCGGGGCCGGGACGCGTCGTGCAGTATCGCTTGAAGTTCATCTTCTAAGCGGTTCGGTTTCGGAAAAATTCAAATCAGACTTGGAGCGGTAGGGTGTTTGACTACCGCTTCAACTTTTAGAGCACCTCACAAAATTGCATTGCGGTACAACCCTGTAGGGGCGAAGAGCAAGGATGAATTAGGAAGGATGAAGGATGAAAGAATGCCTATCGGAGATGAATGGTTCAACTGACGCAATCGCACATTCATCCTTCCGCCTTCATCCTTCATCCTTGCTCTTCCGACTCGCGCGCTCGGTTGTCTTTTGCT
>JBAWGU010000855.1:0-2382 GCA_049593215.1 Pyrinomonadaceae bacterium | reverse complement strand
CAAAGAGTCCGCGCAAAGAGCGCAAAGATTTTGCGTCCTCTGCGGGTCCTCTTTGCGACCTTTGCGGTTAATCGTCTGCTCTTTCCATTCACTCAACTGCATCCCACTCTAGAGAGAAGCTTGATGCGCTCTTTAATCTAAATAGTGAGCGAGCAACTCTGTGCGGAGGGCGTTGGGGACGGCCTTTTGTGCCGTGCGTAGAGAGTTGGGAACAAGATCGAGGCGCACGCGCGAACAGCACCATCGGCCCTTCTCTTCCACGTAGGACCAGCGATAGTACGGGCCTGCATCGCGGCGGCTGTAAAAGACTCCGCGCCTGTTTTTTTGGTCCTCTCCAACGGTGTTGATGTAAACGTGCAGTCCGTACATCTGTGATTAGAAAAGCTGAAAGAGATGCCGAGACGGAAATCAACTCGACGACTCGGATTCGGGTAGCGGCGTCCGCAGGTGAACGAGTTTGATTGACTTTGCAATTCCCAGCAGTTGCAGCGTGCGTATGCCCCACCAGTTGAGATCAATCTCGTACCATGCGAGGCCGTGGCGCGCAGCCCTCGGATGCGCGTGATGATTGTTGTGCCAGCCTTCGCCAAACGTCAGCAGCGCGACCCACCAGTTGTTTGTCGAATCATCGCTCGTGGCGAAACGGCGCGATCCCCACATGTGCGTTGCAGAGTTGACGAGCCATGTCGCGTGCAGCCCGAAGGTCACGCGCAGGAAGATTGCCCAAAACAACATGCTCCATCCGCCGAGCGCGAGCAGTGTCACTCCCAACAAAATTAAAGGAACGAAATATAGATAGTTGAGCCAGACGTGAAACTTGTCCTTCATCAAATCGGGAGCGTAGCGCATGAGTGTCGCCTTGTCGTGCTTCTGCGCCGTGCCTGTCAGAATCCAACCCATGTGCGCCCACCAGCCGCCTTCGCGCGGGGTGTGCGGATCATTGCCTTCGATGTCTGTGTGCGCGTGATGAATGCGGTGCGTGACCACCCAGTAGATTGGTCCACCTTCGAGCGAGAGCGTGCCGCAGACGGCGAGAAAATATTCAACTAACTTCGGCACTTTGTAGCCGCGATGCGTCAAAAGACGATGATAGCCCATGCCGATTCCAAAACCGCCCGCGACCCATGCGAGCACAAGACTCACAATCAATGCTTTCCAACTCCACATGAAGAGCGCGGCCACTGCGCCGATATGAAAAAGGATCATGAAAATTGATGTGACCCAGTTGATGCCGTTCCTTGATAACTTAACGCCTGCTTCGACCTGTTTCTGATTGTCCAATGATACTCTCCCCTATGTTAGACATGCGACGGCGCGTCCCTTTTCAACGCACCGGCTCAAACTCCGTCTCTGAATGTTGACCCGCGATCTCGTTTAACTCGACGCGCCCGCTCGCCAGCATTCGCATGACTGTGTAGGTGCGCTCCGTCGAGTCTCTGCCGGGCATCACCTCTGCGCGAAAAGTGAGACTCATCCCTGCGCTCGTCCATGATGAGCGCGCCGCTACTTTCAGTTTCCGGCGAGGGTTTTTGCCTTTGCGCTTAAACACGCGAATGAATCAATCTGCGTATGCGGTCAGAAAAGAGCACGTCAATCTTCTGCGGCTCAATCACGGCTGTGACTTCGCCGTGGCCGAAAGACGGGTGCATCATCGTCTGCCCGATGCGATAGGTGCGTGTGCTGTCGTAGGGCGCGCTGGTCTTCGTCTCGGAACGCGCGCCGCCTGACGCGCCCGCGACTTTGAACGTGCTGCGCGTTCCGCACTTCGGACAACTGACGCGCGAAATAGTTCCGCGCTTGGTCACAGTCGCCACGACATGCCCGCGCTCTTCACCACACACCGCACAAAATTTCTCAACGCGCTCGCCGACATTATAAGTTTGCTTTTCCATCAATCCCTCACTGGTAAATGGTGAATAGTAAATGGTAAATGGACAAACGCTTTTTCCATTTACTATTTACCATTGACCATTGACCCTTATTTATACCTGTAAGTGATTCGGCCTCTGGTCAGGTCGTAGGGCGAGAGTTCGACGCTAACGCGGTCGCCTGCCAGGATGCGTATAAAATTCTTGCGCATCTTGCCGGACACCTGAGCGAGCACGACATGCTCACTGCCGTCAAGGCGCACTTTGAAAAAAGCGTTGGGCAATTTGTCAACGACGACGCCCTCAGCCGGAATCAAATCTTCTTTTGACAATCAACTCTCCTTATTTTTGGACACGAAAAAGTTTCTCGCGCCTGTTCGACGTTGCTAAAAAAAGGCAAGCGCCCCCGTCCGTCTTTGATGTTCGTCGGGAGCGCTTTTCTTATTTAAAGGGTCACCGCGTGATTTAACAGTTTGGAGTTACCAGCGCGGCTCGCGGTTACCTCTGCCGCCGC
>JBAWGU010000854.1:0-1903 GCA_049593215.1 Pyrinomonadaceae bacterium | reverse complement strand
ATCCCCATCCCCTGCTCTTCAAAAACTTCTAGCCCTCGTGTAAGCGTTCTCCGGTCTGAGTTCGACGGTTTGACGGTTGCCGTTGACTGAGACGGGCAGTCGCCATTCGATGCTGTCTGTGCCTGAGATCATCGTGTGAATCCACCAACGGCCCGGCGCGACCATCACCGTCGTCTGGCCGCTCTTGTCCAGATTGGCCTTGATTGACTTGCGGCCTTCCATGCGCCGCTTCAGGAAATCTTCAAAGCGCACGCCGCCCGTCGGCTCCGAAAGATACTCGCGCTGAACGGCTGCAACATCAACAGGCATCAGCTCGACGGGAACGTCCAACTGCGCGCCAGCATCTTCCACAGCAGGGCGCAGCCTGATCTGCAAAGCTGTCTGGCTCGCAGCCTGCTCCGCGCCACTCGCGGCATTGTCATGCGGCACACGTTTGTAGATGGACCAGACGGCCCAGATGAGCGTCAGCGCCAGCGCAGCGCGCAGGATTCCAACGACGATGCCATGCGCGAGTCCGCCCTGCCTGTTCCCTGTCGAATTGAGAAGCATGATCCCGATAGAATTAAGATGAGAAAGCCGCTAACGAAAGTTCAGCGCGGCTCTCATCATCGCTCAAACAATAGTGACCACTGACTACTAACTACTGCTCACTGCTTTTTCCAACTCTTCATCGCTCGGCACGGAGAGAACCTGATCGCCAACGAGGATAGTTGGCTTCTGCTCCTTGCCGTTGTTCTGCTGCTTGACCCACTCTGCGGCCTGCGTGTCCTCTTCTATATTGATGTAATCGTAGGCGACACCCAAACGTTCCAGAAGCCTGCGCGACTTCTTCGTGTCGCCGCACCAGTCCGCGCCATAAACTTTTACCTTGCTCATTTCTGTTCTACCCTTCCTTGTCAGTTTTGATTCTTCCGTCATCATAACGGAGACCATCAACTTTTTCTAAGAGAGAGCGAGCGTGTCTTTCGATGAAAATTGGAATCCGCGAAACTAATCATGTAGCATTCGATGAATCTAACTATGGCGAAACTCACTTCACAAGAGCTTGCACGATACGAGCGCGACGGCTTTCTCGTCATCGAAGGCTTTATCAGCGACGCGGATTGCGATACGTTGCGCCAGCGAGCAGGAGAGCTTGTCGCAGAGTTTGACCCGCGCGGCGTGGTCTCTGTCTTTTCCACGCACGAACAGGCGCGCACGAGCGACGACTATTTTCTTGAGTCCGGCGACCGCATTCGTTTCTTCTTCGAGGAAGACGCGTTCACTCCCGAAGGAGATTTGCGACAGAGCAAGGAGCGTTCGATTAACAAGATCGGGCACGCGCTTCACGATCTCGATCCGGTCTTTGAAAAATTTTCCCACGCTCCCGGAATCGCCGCGCTCGTTTCCGATCTGGGCACACAGCATCCTCTGCTGATTCAATCAATGTACATCTTCAAGCAGCCGAACATTGGCGGCGAAGTGACCTGCCATCAGGACGCGACCTTTCTCTACACAGAGCCGCAGACAGTCTTTGGACTCTGGTTCGCGCTCGAAGATGCGACGATAGAGAACGGTTGCCTGTGGGCCATTCCCGGCGGCCACAAACAGGGTCTTCGCTCACGCTTCATGCGCGCGACAGCAGGCGGAACGCACTTTGAGCATTACGACCTTACGCCATGGCCGCAAGATGCGCTGGTCCCTCTCGAAGTCAGAAAAGGAACGCTCATAGTTCTTCACGGCCTGCTGCCTCACATGAGCCGCGCCAACACTTCGCCGCAATCCAGACACGCCTATTCAATTCACATCATTGACGGCAACGCCCGCTACGACGAAAAGAACTGGCTGCAAAAGAGCAAGGATGAAGAGATGAAGGCGGAAGGATGAAAGTGTGGCTCTTTAAGATGAGCCATTCAAGTTAAGC
>JBAWGU010000853.1:0-2757 GCA_049593215.1 Pyrinomonadaceae bacterium | reverse complement strand
CCGGCGTTGAAACGCCGGGCTAAAA
The DNA here is from genome assembly GCA_049593215.1 of Pyrinomonadaceae bacterium. Lineage (GTDB taxonomy): Bacteria > Acidobacteriota > Blastocatellia > Pyrinomonadales > Pyrinomonadaceae > JBAWGU01. Next base: position 2,732 of record JBAWGU010000853.1, on the reverse strand, counting down.
TCAACTCGCCGCTCGCGCGGCGGATTTATGATGCACAAGCTTCATGTAAACTAATACAGCAGAAATCTGATTGATGGCAAATACACTGTGACGCGCTATGCTGCTCTGTCATCGCTCGCTTGCAAAACATCTATCTTCCTGAAGATTCGATAATCAAAGAGACCCTCATCCTTGCCATTCCTGAAAGCCGGAACAAACTGTTAGCTGGCTCTCGGAAACCCCTTCTCTCAAGGTTCCGCATTCTACAGCCTTCCGGCTCGCAGTTGCTAGAAGTTTTCCGTAAGCGACCCAGAAGTTCTGAACTATGCTGGTAAAAGTAAAGCTTGATACCGCTCTGACGAGAGGTGTAGAGTATGCTGCCAAGTCAAAGGGTGGATTTTGTTTTCAGAAAATTTCGACCTGCATCAAATGTGAGGTCAGGCGCAAGCCGTTGAGAGCGGAGCAAAGCATGAACAACCATCCCATCATTCTCGCGCACGGTATCGCGCGCTTCGATTTTCTTCTCGCCAACTTCATCAAGCAACTCGGCCCACTTGGTCCATTCGTAGAGGTGGCGACCGATGGCCTTCACTATTTTAAGGGCATCGCACGCCATCTGCGGCGCAACGGGTTCGACGTGTCTCACTCTTCTGTCAGTTTCGCCGCCGATCTGCCACGCCGCGCAGCAGACCTCAAGGAAGAAGTGAACCGCGTGCTGCAACTGAAAGACGGAAGCAAAGCTCACATCATCGGCCACAGCATGGGCGGGCTTGACTCGCGCTACATGATCGCGAATCTGGGCATGGCGGAAAAAGTCGCCAGCTTGACGACCATCGGCACGCCGCATCTGGGTTCGTCTCTCGGGGACTGGGGACTTGAGCACCGGGGCGACAAGCTTATCCAAAGCCTGAAATCTGTCATTGATCTGGACGGCTTTTTATCGCTGCCAACGGCAGCCTGTCGTGAGTTCAACGACTCTGTGTTAGAAGCCGAAGCGGCCAATCAAGTCTATTACCAAACCTATGCGAGCGCCCAGCCGCAGAAAAGAGTTTTCACACCTCTTCAGAAAACATGGGAGATCATCGAACAGGCGGAAGGCGAAAACGACGGCCTCGTGTCGCGCACCTCACAGCGTTGGATACCGGAGTTGGTCGCGGCGGGGGGACAGCGCAAGGAGGTCCATCAACATGATTTCCCGGTGCCTGCCGATCACCTGAACGAATGCGGCTGGTGGGACATACATGAATTGGACCTGGCGAATACCCCGCTGCTCCAGTTGGCCCAATCAGTGACTCAGTACGAGTCGAGCATCAAAGATGTGTATCTGAAGATTGCCAGAGACGTGGCTGCCCTTCCTTGAATCCTCACAAATAGCAAAGAGTAAAAATCAACATGCTTTTATTAAAATGGTGATTTGTTACTCATTGTCTGAGTCTGAAAATCCAGCATTGAATCTTGTTTTTAATAAGGCTCTTGTGTCACTCTGCGCTCCTCTTTAGTTTACGTAAACTGAGGCAAGATTGAAACATGTCGAAAGTCTTCATCGTCAATCCTTCAAACTCAACGGTCGGGACCAGCGCCATTGTGCCGAGATGGCTCTATGTCATCGCGGCGGGCACACCCGTTGATCTCGTTGGCGACCCCATCGTCATTGATGAGCCGGTTGAGAGATTTAATCCGGAGTTGGTCGAGCCGGGAGATATTGTGGGCATAGGCATTCACACTATGAATTGTATTCCCGGCTACAGGGTTTTACGAGAAGCAAAATCGAGAGGCGCAAAGGTCATCATGGGAGGCATTCACACCACGATCTTCCCTGACGAGCCGCTTAAGATGGGGGCCGATGCGGTAGTCACCGGCAACGGAGACCTTCTCTGGGGCAAGGTTATCAAGGATGCTCTTGATCATAAGTTGCAGAGAAGATATGACGGCGGGCGCGTGGCGGGCGAGGATATGTTGAAGGCCCGTTGGGACCTGCTTGATCCAAACAAGTATATCCTTGCCTCAATTCAAACCGTTGCCGGTTGCCCTGAGAATTGCAGCTTTTGTTCGGTGTGGGTCACAGAGGGTCGTAACCCGCGTCAACATCTGACAACAAAAATAATAGAAGAGGCCAGAGAACTATATCAGTTGGGCTTCCGGTATGTTTTCTTTGCGGATGATAACTTCAATCCCTCAACACTTGGCCGCATCGCTCGTGAGCCAAGCGAGCTAAAAAAGAGAGACTTTGAGCGGATACGAGAAGAACGCCTACGATTCTTTGATGAGTATGACAAGGCCGTCCCGAAAGATTTTTACGCTTTCACGCAGATGACTGCCGAAGTTGTCAGCGATGAGGAATATCTTTCGGCCATGTACCATAAGATGCGCATACGCGGTGCGCTTGTTGGCGTCGAATCTTTTACAGAGGAAGGCTTAAAGAGCGCCAACAAGCAATGGAATCCTGTCGGGCAGAGGATGGTCGAGACGATACAAAAAATTCAGGACCATGGAATTATCGTTCTAAGCTCGATCATCTGCGGCCTTGAATCAGATACCCCTCAGACCATTCGCACAATGAAAGAGTTTGCCAAACAGTCTGGAACAGCGCTGGCCCAGTTTCCCATCTACGGCCCGTATCCGGGGACGGTGGATTTTCACCAGATGGTAAAGGACAAAAAACATCTGGGGAGCGAGGGCTACGTTCAAAGGCATAAGGCGCAACTTTTATACGATGAGTTTTGGCTCGAACGTCAACCTTATGAAATGACTAT
>JBAWGU010000852.1:0-11159 GCA_049593215.1 Pyrinomonadaceae bacterium | reverse complement strand
AATATCAACTCAAAGCAGCGCAGGCCGATTACAACAATATCAAAGTAAGACTCGAAAGCGACCGCATGAGCCAGCAGGCCGTTGCCGCCGGTGTTCACTCGGAGTACGAGCAGGCGAAGCTACAGCTAGACACGGACGAGACGCTGGCGAAAGAGGGTTTGGTCCCGATGCTTCAGATTAAGCTCTCAAGGGTGCGCGTGGCCGAACTTGAAAACCGCTACAATCTTGAAAAGAAGCGGCTAGACGTGAGCGCGAAATCTGCTGAAGCGCAGTTGGCTTCGCAGCAGGCGCGCATCTCTCAGCTTCAGGCGTTGCTCGGACTCAAAAATCAACAGGTAGCAACACTGCATGTGCTCGCCGGAACGAACGGTGTGCTGCAACAGATGCAGGTCGAAGTAGGCCAGCAGATTACGCCCGGCACAAACCTCGCGCGCGTGGTAGAGCCTGAGCACCTCAAAGCCGAACTCAAGATTGCGGAGACGCAGACCAAAGACATTCATCTCGGACAGAAGGCGGAGATAGACACGCGCAACGGCGTCATTCCCGGCCACGTCTCGCGCATAGACCCGGCGGCGGTGCAGGGAACGCTCACGATTGACGTTGCCTTAGACGGCCAACTCCCGCAGGGCGCGCGGCCTGACCTGACCGTTGACGGCACGGTTGAGTTGGAGAGATTGACAGACGTGATCTATGTCGGTCGCCCCGCGTTCGGTCAATCGCAGAGCACGGTCAGCATGTTCAAGCTTGAGCCTGACGGCAAGAGCGCGACGCGCGTTCAAGTGAAGCTTGGCGTCTCTTCTGTCAGCAGCATTGAAATCTTGGAAGGCTTAAAACCCGGCGATCAGGTAATCCTCTCGGACACTTCCGCCTGGGACAATTTTAGTAGCATTCGACTTAATTAAAAGACTGTCCGTTGTCCGTAGTCAGTTGTCCGTTGTTTGTGATTGGCCGAGTTGAGTCTTGAAGATAAAAGCTCATTGCGAACAACACTCAAAACAACTGACTACGGACGAAGGACAACGGACAAAGGAGCAACATGAGTTCATCCACACAACCCTTGATTCGTCTCGATGACGTTAAGAAAGTTTTTTATACGGATGAGGTTGAGACGCACGCGCTCTCAGGCATACACCTTGAAATCAAGAACGGAGAGTACGTTTCGATTGCAGGCCCGTCGGGCTGCGGCAAGTCAACGCTGCTTTCAATTCTCGGCCTGCTCGATTCCCCATCGGATGGCGGCTACTGGCTCAACGGCGAGCCGGTCGCGGATTTGCCTTTGGGCGAACGCGCGCGCATACGCAACCGCGAAGTCGGCTTCATCTTTCAGAGCTTCAACCTCATCGGCGACCTCACGGTTTATGAAAACGTCGAGCTGCCTCTCACCTATCGCGGGATGAGCGGCGCGGATAGAAAGCAACGTGTCAACGATGCGCTTGAGAAAGTCGGGATGGCGCATCGCGCGAGACATCTTCCGAGCCAGCTTTCAGGTGGTCAGCAACAGAGAGTCGCCGTTGCGCGCGCGGTGGCGGGTCAGCCTTTGATTCTTTTAGCGGATGAGCCGACGGGCAATCTCGATTCCGTCAATGGCGAAGCGGTGATGACGCTCTTGCAGGAATTGCATCGCGGCGGCGCGACCATCTGCATGGTGACGCACGACCAACGCTATGCGCGTCACGCGGATCGTGAGATTCATCTGTTCGACGGGCGCGTGGTGGAAGAGAGCGTTGGAGAAGCCGTAGAAGTCGCTTGATAAGCTCGCGCTGTTTGACGCACGCGAGAGCGAGAGCGCGAGTCGGCTATAACTTCTTTGCGCTCGGTTATGACTGGGAAGGGGGAAGAGCATGAATTCTTTGCTGCAAGATTTACGTTACAGTCTGCGTCTCTTGCTGAAGAGGCCGAGCTTTACCTTAGTCGTCGTGCTCACCCTCGCTCTTGGCATCGGCGCAAACACTGCCATCTTCACAGTTGTTGATGCCGCGCTGCTGCGCTCTCTTCCTTACAAAGACCCTGAGCGTCTGGTCCATCTATGGGAGACAAAACAGCAGCAGGAGATGGGCGCGCGCGAAGCTTCATACCCTGACTATCTTGATTGGAAGCAATGCGCGGCGTTTGAATCTGTCGCCGGATACTCGCAGCGCAACTTCACGCTGGCGGGAACGGACGCGCCGGAGCGCATCAACGGCGCGAGCGTGACCTCCACGTTCTTCGACACGCTCGGCGTGAAGGCAAGCATCGGGCGCACCTTTCTTCCTGAAGAAGATCGCGCAGGAGCGGAGCGCATCGCCGTGCTCAGTCGCGGGCTGTGGCAGAGTCGCTTCGGCTCTGACCAGAACATCTTAGGCAAGCAGATCAAGCTCAACGGCGATAGCTACACAATCGTCGGCGTGCTGCCCGCCGATTTTCAGTTTGCCAAAGTAGGGCAGGCAGATGTCTGGCTTCCTCTTAATCCCACTCCCGATCAGGCCAGTCGCCGTTACATGCACTGGCTGAAAGTCATCGCGCGGCTCAAGCCGGGCGTGGAGATTGAGGCGGCGCGCAGCCAGATGCAGGCGATTACCAGCCGCATCGCGCAGGAAGACCCGCAGGCGCACACAGGCACAGGCATCAAGATCAACTCGCTTCAGGAAGAGGTTGTCGGCTCAATCAAGCCTGTGCTCTTCACGCTGCTCGGCGCAGTCGGTCTGGTCCTGCTCATCGCGTGTGTCAACGTCGCCAATCTTCTCTTAGCCAAATCAACCGCCCGTAAAAAAGAGATTGCCATTCGCGTCGCGCTCGGCGCGAGTCGCTGGCGTCTGGTCCGTCAACTTCTCACTGAAAGCATCTTGCTCTCTCTCGTTGGCGGCGGTTTAGGTCTGGTGCTCGCGCTCTGGGGCGTTGATCTGCTCGTCGCCGCAATCCCTGCGAGGCAGCTTGCGTTCATGCCTTACCTGAAAGGTCTCTCGCTCAACACGGAAGTGCTCATCTTCACCTGCGGTCTTTCATTGATTACAGGAATTCTGTTTGGACTGACGCCCGCGCTCGAAGCTTCAAGACCTGATTTGCAGGAAGCGATGAAGGAGGGAAGCAGGCAATCGAGCGTGAAAGCAACGAGCAGGCTGCGCAATGCGCTTGTCATTTCAGAGATTGCTCTGGCGCTGGTGCTGCTGGTCGGAGCGGGGCTGTTGGTGAAGAGCCTGCTGCATCTGCTCAGCGTTAATCCGGGCTTCAGGACTGAGAACCTGCTGACGATGAGGGTGTCGCTTTCTCCCGCAAAATATTCCGAAGACAGTAAGGTGTCATCTTTCCAGCAAGAGCTTTTGCAGCGTGTCGAAACTCTTCCCGGCGTAGAGGGTGTCGCCACCGTCAGCAATCTTCCTTTGACAGGCGATGGAGGGACAGGCCGCCCGCAGATTATCGGGCGACCTCAAGACACATACAGCGATTGGGGCGAATCATATCTACGCACGGTGAGCGCCGATTATTTCAACGTGATGGGCCTTCCGCTTGTGAAGGGCCGCTACTTTAACGGGCGAGACAAACCCGATACGCAGAACGTTCTCATCGTCAATCAAACTTTCGTTAAGCGTCTCTTTCCAAACGAAGAAGCTCTGGGCCGGAAAGTCACTTTCATGTTCACAGCCGACCAACCTCCTTTCGAGATTGTCGGTGTCGTCGGCGACGAGAAGGTGAGAAGCCTCGATGAGAGAACTGCGCCCGTCATCTACTTCCCATTTCTGCAAGGGCCGGAATCGAATTTGAACCTGGTGGTACGCACCGCCTCCGATCCTGAAAGTCTGACGACCGCAGTGCGCGGCGAAGTGCAGGCGATAGATAAAGAGATTCCGGTCTATTCAGTGGCGACGATGGAGAATGTGATTTCAAATTCGCCCGCGACCTTCATGCGTCGTTATCCGGCTTATCTCGTAGGCATCTTTGCGGGCGTCGCTTTGCTGCTCGCCGTGGTTGGAATCTACGGCGTCATCTCTTACTCGGTCAGCCAGCGCACGCACGAAATCGCCATCCGCATGGCCCTCGGCGCGCAGCGCGGCGACATCATGAAGATGGTACTCAGGCAGGGAATGCTGCTCGCCGCCGTTGGCATCCTTTTAGGTCTGGCAGGCGCACTTGCGCTCACGCGATTGCTTTCAAGTCTGCTTTTCGATGTCAGCGCGTCTGACCCTGCGACTTACGCGAGCGTTGCCGCGCTCCTGATGCTCGTCGCGCTCCTAGCCTGCTACATACCGTCAAGACGCGCAACGAAAGTGGACCCGATGGTCGCGCTCAGATACGAATAGCGGTGATAGGTGATGGGTGATAGATGATAAGAGGAAAGCTCTTTCCTATCTCCTATCACCCATCGCCTATCACTAAGGAGTTGTGATGAGGACTCTGCTACAGGATATGCGTTACGGGTTGCGGACGCTCAGGAAGCATCCGGGGTTCACTGCCGTGGCGGTGCTGGCGTTGGCTCTCGGCATCGGCGTCAACAGCGCGATCTTCAGCGTGGTCAATGCAGTGCTTTTGCGGCCTCTGCCTTATCAGGACTCCGGGCGATTGGTGACGGTCGCGGAGATGGGGAAGAATGAGACGCGTCGTTACGCGCAATCTTCCGTCGCGCCCGCAAACTTTCTCGACTGGCGCGAGCAGAATCAAGTCTTCGAGCAGATGGCTGCTTACTTCACGCGGACCGCGAATCTCACGGATGGAAATAATCCTGAACGCATCAAGCTCGCAGGTGTCTCGGCAAACTTCTTTCAAACACTCGGCGTTCAGCCTGCGCTCGGTCGCTCATTCGCGCCCGAAGAAGATAAGGCAGGCCATAGTAGCGTCGTAGTTTTGAGCGATGGCTTATGGCGTCGTCGCTTCGGTTCCGATGTTTCTCTTGTCGGAAAGAGTGTGACGATGAACGGCGACAGCTACACCGTTATCGGTGTGATGCCCGCAAGTTTTCAGTTTCCGAAAGATGCTGAGATGTGGGTCACGCCGCGCAATCTTGTGCCCGAAGCGGGCCTGGACATCGGCGACGAGACGAAGGTGCGCGGCCTGCATTATCTGAACGTGATTGCGCGACTCAAGACGGGCGTTGATCTCAAACAGGCGCAGGCAGGGATGAGCACGATTGCCGCTCAGCTTCAACAGCAGTATCCGGAGACGAACGGTAAGCTGGGCGGGGTCACTGTCAATTCAATGCAGGACAGTCTGGTCGGAGATATTCGGCAGACGCTTCTGATTATGCTCGGAGCTGTCGGGTGCGTGCTGCTGATTGCTTGCGCCAACGTGGCTAATCTGTCGCTCGCGCGTGCGACGACAAGGCAGAAAGAGATTGCTATTCGCACTGCGCTCGGCGCAGGTCGCTGGCGTATCATCCGCCAACTTCTCACAGAGAGCGTGATGCTCGCATTGATTGGCGGCGGCCTCGGCTTACTGCTTTCGCTGTGGAGCACAGACCTGCTCGCCTCGCTCACACCTGACGACATCCCGCGTGTGCATGAGATAGGTCTCGATTGGCGTGTGCTCGGCTGGACGATGGGCGTTTCCGTTCTGACCGGAATCATCTTCGGCACTGCGCCTGCGCTACAGGCTTCAAGGCTGGACCTGAACGAGACGCTCAAAGAAGGCGCGCGAGGCACTGTGGGAAGCGCTCGCCATAATCGCACGCGCAGCTTGCTCGTAATTGCGGAAGTTGCACTCTCGCTGGTGCTGCTCGTTGGCGCAGGGCTTCTCATACGCACCTTCATACGCCTGCAACAGACTGATCCGGGCTTCAATCCTCAAAATGTTTTGACACTGCGGATTGCGCCTTCAGGGGCAAATTATCAGGAGGAACGCCAGCAAGCTGCCTTTTACAAACAGGTGATGGAGCGCATCGGAGCGTTGCCCGGAGTGCAATCTGTCGGAGCGATTGACGGGCTTCCTCTCGCCGGTAGCGGCGCGAATTTCGGTTTCGCCATTGAAGGAGTAACGCCGCTCACCACAGACAAGTGGCCCAACGCAAACTATCACATCGCAAGCTCCGATTACTTTCGCACGCTCAGCATTCCTTTGCTCAAAGGCCGCACATTCACCGAGCGAGACAGCCGCGAAGCTCCCGGCGTCGTCATCATTAATCAAACGCTGGCCGGGCGTTTCTTCCCCAATGCGGACCCGATTGGCAAACGCATCGGCGGATTCAATACGGACAAGAACGATCAGCCCATCTGGCTTGAAATTATAGGCGTCGTCGGAGATGTCAGAGAGGACGGCTTGAATAAGACGCCGCTTCCGGCAGCGTATCAATCCTATCTTCAGACAAGCTGGCCTACGATGGCTTTTGTTGTTCGCACCTCGTCTGACCCAATGAATCTGGCCGCATCGGTTCGCAGCGAAGTGCAGGCGTTGGACAGGGACCAACCTGTCTCCAGCATCAGGACGATGGAGGAGGTCATCTCCAAATCGGTCATGCAGCAACGCTTCAACATGCTTCTCTTAGGCATCTTCTCCGCAGTGGCTCTCGCGCTCGCGGCTGTCGGCATCTATAGCGTTATCGCTTATTCCGTCACGCAGCGCACGCACGAGATCGGCGTGCGTATGGCCTTAGGCGCGCAAACAAAAGATGTGCTGAGGCTGGTCGTGGGTCAGGGCATGACGCTCGTACTTGCAGGTCTGGCGCTCGGACTCGTCGCAGCTTTCGCCATCACACGCGTGATGTCCAGCTTGCTCTTCGGCGTCAGCGCGACAGACCCGCTCACGTTTGTGGGCGTCGCTCTCGTTCTTGCTGTCATAGCTTTTCTTGCCTGCCTCATCCCGGCACGCAGAGCCGCAAAGGTGGACCCGATGGTTGCGCTCAGGTACGAATAAAACAGTCCGAGAGTCTGGAGTCGTGAGTCATGAGTCAAAAGATAAAAAGCATTTGGCATCGGACTCCAGACTTCAGACTCCTGACTCCTGACTTTAGTTGGAGGTTGTGATGAGAAACTTATTACAGGACGTGCGATACGGATTTCGTATGCTGCTCAAGCGGCCCGGCTTTACCGCGATTGCCGTGCTCACGCTGGCTCTGGCGATTGGCGCGAACACGGCGATCTTCAGCATCGTCAATGCAGTGCTTTTGCGGCCTCTGCCATTTCGTGAGCCGGAGCGTCTGGCGATGCTCTGGGAAACGCATCCGCAGACGGGGCGCATGGGCGTCGCCGGAGAAAACTTCCGCGAGTGGCAGAAGCAGACTCAAACGCTTGAGGGCATCACGCTCTTCGCCAACTCTGATTTCGACCTCGCGGGAGACGGCGAGCCTGAGCGCGTGCAGGGCACTGCCGCAACCGCCAACTTTTTCTCTATCGTCAAGGCTGAGGCAACTCTGGGCCGCACGTTCCTCGAAGGAGATGATCGGCCCGAAGCGCCTCGCGTCGTCATCCTCAGCTACGGCCTCTGGCAAAGACGCTACGGCGGCGACAGAAACGTCATCGGCAAGACGCTGAAGATTAACGGCGAGAGCGCAAGCATCATCGGCGTGATGCCGCAAGACTTTTCCAGCGACTCACAACTCTGGACTCCTTTCGTCATCAATCCCAACCAGCCGATTAGCGGAGGCCGCTCTTTCAGCGCGATGGCACGGCTCAAACCGGGCGTCACTGTTCAGCAAGCGCAGGCTGAGATGGACACGATTGCGCGAAGGCTTGAGAGCGCGCGTCCTGAGTTCAACACGGGCTGGGGCATTCAGCTTGTTCCTTTAATGGAGCAGGTCGTGGGCTGGATACGTCCGGCGCTCTTCGTGCTGCTCGGCGTGGTCGGCTTTGTCCTTTTAATCGCCTGCGCCAACGTCGCCAACCTGCTGCTCGCACGCGCTGCCGGAAGACAGAAAGAGCTTGCGATTCGCGCCGCCATTGGCGCAAGCCACCTGCATATCATGCGGCAGTTATTAACGGAGAGCATGTTGCTCGCTCTCTTAGGCGGGGCATTGGGCCTGCTCATTGCGCTCTGGGGCGTTGACCTGCTGGTGGCGCTTAGCCCCAATCTTCTTCCGCGCGCGAAAGAGATTGGGATTGATAAGACCGTGCTCGGCTTCACCGTTCTGCTCTCGCTGCTGACGGGAATCTTCTTCGGCCTCGCTCCGGCCCTTCAACACTCGCGCCCAAACTTGAACGAGCTGCTCAAAGAGGGCAAGACAACTTCAGGCGCAGGCTTCGGGCATCGTCGTCTGGGCAGCGCGCTCGTCGTCGCAGAGGTCGCTATTGCGCTGGTCCTATTAATCGGCGCGGGGTTGATGCTGCGAAGCTTCCTGCACCTGACAAGGATTGATCCGGGCTTTAATCCTCAGCACGCGCTGACGATGCAGATTTCGCTCAGCGAAGCTAAATACAAAGAGGACCAGCAGACTATCACTTTTTACACGGAAGCTCTCGAACGCCTGCGCGCTCTGCCCGGCGTCGAGGCTGTCGGCACAACTCACGTCCTGCCATTATCAGGTACGGATTCGAGTCGTCCCTTCATCATCACCGGTCGCCCGCTCCCCGAAGCAGGCAAGGAGACAGGCGCAAGCTATCGCGTCATCAGTCCAGACTATTTCCGCGCGATGGGCATTCCTCTTTTGCAGGGACGAGACTTTAACCAGCACGACACGGCTGAGACTTCCGGCGTCGTGATGATTAACAGCACGCTCGCGCGTCGCAACTTCGGAGGCGAAGACCCCGTTGGCAAACAGATGCGGCAGGGCGCAGTCAACTCCCAGACTCCGTGGCTGACGATTGTCGGCGTGGTGGCAGACGTGCGTCACGGCGGGCTGGACACAGAGCCGCGCCCGGAGATGTATTTCCCCTATTCGCAGATAGCGATGCAGCAGAGCAACTCTATCTCAAAGAACAGTCGCCGCATCACGCTTGTGATTCGCACTGCTTCCGATCCGTCGAATGTAGCGGCAGCAGCGCGCAGGGAAATTCTGGGAATAGATAAAGAGCAGCCTGTCACGGGCGTCAGAACGCTGGCGGATTACGTCTCAGGCTGGGTTGCGCCGCAACGCTTCAACCTGCTGCTGCTTTCCATCTTCGCGGGCCTCGCCCTGCTGCTTGCAGCCATCGGCGTCTATGGCGTGATTGCTTACGGCGTGGCCCAGCGCACGCATGAGATAGGCATTCGCATGGCGCTCGGCGCGCGAACACGCGACGTGCTCGGCATGGTTGTGAAACAGGGCATGACGCTCGTTCTGATAGGCATCGGACTCGGACTCGTCGGGGCTTACATCCTGACGCGCGTGATGTCGAAACTTCTCTTCGGCATCAGCGCGACAGACCCCCTGACGTTCGCAGGCGTGGCCCTGCTCTTGATTGTCGTAGCGTTCATCGCCTGTCTGATTCCTGCGCGGCGCGCAACGAAAGTGGACCCGATGATCGCGCTTAGATATGAGTGAAAGGATTTTTTTTAAGATGAGAATAGTATTAACGATTGCGCTCGCCGCCTGTGCGTTGGCGTGTGCGTCCATACAGACTTCTGCACAGAACATTTCAAACAGCATTGCCCCCGTCGTGCAGGCCAGGCCCGCCGATGAAGTTCAAGACTTAATCCAAAAATTACAGTCGCAGACTCCACAGGAGCGTGCTGCTGCCGCGTGCGCGCTCGGGCGCATGGAGACGCGCGGGGCGGCGGCAATTCCTGCGCTCGCGGGGCTTCTCAGTGATGGCGCATCTGTTAAGAAGACCTGCGGCTACGAATCGCCGTTTGAAGATGAAGAGTGGCAGCCGGAGTACGAAACGGTGAAGGAGACCACTGTGGGCGAAGCAGCCACGCAAGCCTTAATCGCTGTTGGTCCGGCTTCGCTCGACGCCTTGATTGACAATCTCACAACGAATGCAAGTTGGCGCGCTCGTAAAAACGCGGCATGGGCGCTCGCGCATCGCGGCAACGCGCAGGCGATGCAACAGATGCTCGTTGCGCTGAAAGATGAAGCGTGGCAGGTGCGCGCGGAAGCGGCCTACGCGCTTTTCCAGAGAGGCGGCGCGAAAGAAGAGACGGTCAATGCTCTCATCGCAGCAACACGCGACGAAGCGTGGCAGGTGCGCCAGCAGGCCGCGTCCGCGCTCGGACATAAAGGCAGCAGCAAGGTTGATGTCGCTGAAACTCTAATGCACCTCTTGCGAGAGGACAAAGATGCGCGCGTGCGCGGAGAAGCGGCTTGGGGCTTGCGGCAGATGGCGAACGGGCGTTTATTCCCGACGCTGCTCGAAGCTTTGAAGGATGAGAACGACGCAGGCGTGCGCAATCGCATCGCCGAAACGCTCGGACACCGCGCCGGAAACGACGAAGTGCCGCTCTTAATCGCAGCTTTGAAAAACGAGAACGCGCATGTGCGCGCGGGCGCGAAAGCGGCTCTCAAGATAGTCAAGATCAGGTCGCAAGGGACTACGACTTATCTCAAGCCACTGCCGCCCGGCATCCCTGAATAGCAGTCTCGGAGTCAGGAGTCTGAAGTCAGGAGTCAAAGGCCAAAAGCTTTTTCTCTTCTGACTCCAGACTCCAGACTCCTGACTCCTGACTTTAGTTTGAGGTTGTGTGATGAGAACTCTTTTTCAAGACTTGCGCTACGGCGTGCGAATGTTGTTGAGAAGTCCCGGCGTGACATTCGTGGCGATACTTGCGATAGCTCTCGGAGTCGGGGCGAACACGACCATCTTCAGCGTAATCAACTCTGTGCTGTTGCGCCCTCTGCCGTTTGCCGAATCTGAAAAGCTGGTCAAGGTTTTGGGAACAGATGCCAAGAGAGGTCGCAACGATCTTCCAACATCATTTCCTAACTTCACGGATTGGCGCGAGCAGACTCAAGCTTTCGAGAGCATGACTGCCTACAGCGAAGCGAGCGCGACGCTTGCGGGCAGCGACGGGCCTGAGCAGATCAAAGGCGTCGCGGCCACCTCGGATATGTTTCCTGCGCTGGGCGTCAAAACATTCCTCGGTCGTCCCTTCTTAGCAGAAGAAGAGAGGCCGGGCAGCGCACCCGTCGCCGTCATCAGCTATGGTTTGTGGCAACGTCGCTTCGGCAGTGATCGCAAACTCGTCGGGCAGCAGGTGATGCTTGACGGCAAGAGCACAACGATAGTCGGCGTCATGCCGCCGGGCTTTAAGTTTCCACTCGACGCAGAGAATCCTGAAGTTTGGTCTCCGCTCGATCCAACGAGCGAGCTAAATAAGAGTCGCGGCTCGCGGTATCTGGATGT
>JBAWGU010000851.1:0-3102 GCA_049593215.1 Pyrinomonadaceae bacterium | reverse complement strand
TTAGTGACGCTTGCGACCCGCCCGCTACCGCAGACGGTTCTGACCTGTTGCAAAAATTGCGCGCTATGGATGATGAAAAGAATGTCTGAAGGCCAAAGAGATTTCAGAATGAAACTGAGAGCAACGGCAACGCTGCTCTGCCTGCTTCTCTTCACGGCTCTGGCGCACGCTCAGACGATAAAGCTTGAGAGCGGCTGGCAGTTCTTTGCGGACAAGGCGGGCGGGGCGAAGATTGAAATGCTCCCTAACGCTCAAAGCTGGCGACCTGTGCGCGTAGGTCTTTCATGGAACGCGCAGTTTGCAGACCTGCGCGACTACATGGGCGTGGCGTGGTATCGCACGACGTTTGATGTCCCTGCGTCTTCGGGCAAAGCTCGTCACTGTCTCCTTCGCTTCGGCGCAGTTGATTACTACAGCGAGGTCTTCGTCAACGGCAAGCGCATCGGCGAACACGAAGGCGGCTACACGCCTTTCGAGTTTGACGTGACGAACGAGGTGAAGGCGGGCGCGAATGAGATGGTCGTGCGCGTCGTTGACCCGCCGATGGATGAGAAGGAAAATCTTGGGCGTTTTCCTGAGATGATGTACAACGAGATTCCGCACGGCAAGCAGAACTGGTACGTGCAGACGGGCGGCATCTGGCAAGCGGTCACGCTTGAGATTAAACCTGAAGCTTACATCACGAAGATCAAAGTCATCACAAAAACGGACGGCAATCTAAGAGCCGTCGTTTATGCAAACGGAAATCTTGGTCCTCCGCCGCCTGCTGCGCCGCCGCCGGGTCGCGGCTCTTTCGCTCATGCTCGCTCACAAAGCGCATCTGACCTCAAAGTGAATGTGATTGACCCTTCGGGAAAGTCTTACGCGTTGACGCTCAAGGGCGGAGGCGGCAATAACAAAAACGATTATGCCTACTTTGAAGGCAAGATACCCAACCCGCAACTGTGGAGCACGGAGCATCCTAACCTTTACACCATCGAAGCGCGTTTCGGCGAAGATCGTTACACAGACCGCTTCGGCTTCCGCACGTTTGAAGCGAGAGACGGCAAGCTCTACTTAAACGGCGAGCCTTTCTACATGATTGCCGCGCTCGATCAGGATTTCTACCCGGAGACAATCTACACGCCGCCTTCCGAAGAGTTTGTGCGCGACGAGATGTTGAAAGGCAAACGGCTCGGCCTAAATATGCTGCGCTGTCACATCAAAGTTCCTGACCCCGTTTATCTGAAAGTCGCAGATGAAGTCGGGATGCTCGTCTGGTACGAGATACCTTCGTGGAACGACTTTCATCATTTCTCACAGAAAGCCGCAGAGCGCGGCGAAAAGATTTTTGCAGAGCAAGTCGAGCGCGACTGGAATCATCCTTCGATTGTCATTCAAAGCGTCATCAATGAAGCGTGGGGCGCAGACCTCAAAGACGAAGCTCAGCGCAAGTGGCTGCGCGCGGCATTCGAGCGCGCAAAGAAAATCACTGCGCCGCTTGGCCGCGTCATCACAGACAACTCCGCCTGCTGCGACGACTTTCATATCAAGAGCGATTTGGACGACTTTCATCAATACAACTCGCAGCCTGATTACAGAGAGACGTGGGACGCCTGGGTCGCAGATTTCGCTTCGCGCCCGAAGTTCACCTACAGCCCGCACGGCGATGCCGAGCGCACGGGCAGAGAGCCTCTGCTTGTTTCAGAGTTTGGCAACTGGGGCTTGCCCAGGCTCCCGAAAGATTTGCCGTGGTGGTTTCCGCGTGATTTCGGCGGGCGCGAGATTACCAGACCTGCTGATGTGTTCGGACGCTTCAAAGAATTTCAGTTCACACGCCTCTTCAAAGACTACAACGATCTTGCCATTAACTCGCAGTGGCATCAATTCATCTCTCTCAAACACGAGATAGAAGAGATGCGCCGCTATGCTTCGATTCAGGGCTACGTCATCACGGAGTTTACAGACCTCAACTGGGAAGCGAACGGTTTGATGGATATGTGGCGCAACCCGAAAGTCTATGCGACAGAGCTTGCCAAGATTCAACAGCCGGACGTGATTCTCGCGCGCCTGACGAAAACAAATTACACGAGCGGCGAACGCATTGAAGCCGAAACGCTCATTTCGCATTACAGCAAAAGGGAACTAAGCGGCGCGCGTGTGCGCTGGTTTACGGATACGGGTGCGGCTGGAAATTTTGTGATTGACCAGAGCATCAGCCCTTCAAGCGTCGCCGCTCTTCAGTCCATCGCCTTCGACGCTCCGCCGGTTCAACGCCCGCGCCGCGAGCGTCTAGTCATAGAAGTGCGCGGGCGCGATAGTTCGCTCATCGCCGAAAACAGCTATGAGCTTTTCATCTTCCCGCGCGCGGCGGCCACGAAAAACATCCCGCTCATTTTCCATGACCCTTCAAACAGCAACTCAGCATTGATGCAATCTTTGCAGGCGGCTGGCTATCAAATTCCTCTCGGCGCAGGCGCGAGCACAGGAAAAGCTTTGATGATTGCGACCGTGTTAGACGAGCAGGCGCAACAACATCTTCGCAACGGTGGACGCGTGATTCTCTTACTCAACTCGAAAGATGCTTTGCCGGCGAATCTTTCAATCAAGGCCGCGCCGCGCGACGGCTCTGAGTGGGACGGCAACTGGATTACCAACTTCAACTGGATTCGCACGGATGCCGCGCCGTTTAGTGATGTTGCCATCACTCCGTTCTTAGGTTTTGAATCCGGCGCGGTCGTTCCCAAATTCGTCATTCAAGGCGTGCGCGCAGAAGATTACGCGGACGTACTATCAGGCATCACTTACGGCTGGCTGCGCAACAACGCCGCGCTCGCCGTGCAGATGCGCGCCGGTAATGGCCGCGTCTTCGCCACGACATTTCGCTTTGATAAGTATGGACAAGACCCTTACGCGACGCGCCTGCTCGATTCAATCATCGGCTACGCCGCGAGCACGCGCTTCGCGCCGAAGATGAGTTTGCATTAGGAATTGTAGGGGCAGGGCTTGTCCCTGCCCGCATCGTCCTGCAAAGGACGATAGCCGAGTTTCATTACGTTCAGCGTTGATTGATAGCGAATCCATTTTATTGCGCGTTCGCGCAATGCGGGCAGGGACTAGCCC
>JBAWGU010000850.1:0-11572 GCA_049593215.1 Pyrinomonadaceae bacterium | reverse complement strand
AGCGTGTGTTCGAAGGAAAAGGAACAGGCTCGCCTTTCAGCTTAGTACCTGAGCGGTGAGGTCCGCCAATCCCAAATACAACTTTGCAGAGTTACCAACTTCAGATTGCTGGTCCTTTAACTTACAGACCATCGCTCACGGCTTCAACTTCTATGTCATATTTATTTATGTGTCAATCTTTTTCTCATGCTCGGTGTGATGTTTGCGGGAAGAGATAAAAGCAACATGCGATCCCATAAAGGCTCGACTGAGGTTGTGGCAGCCAGTAAAGCCAGAGCAATCCCTGCGGCCCCTTCAAGCAGCCCCGCCTCATCAGTCCATTGCGCCCGACCATTCTCATCTCGCGTGAATGACAAAAAACCGGCAACGCCCCGTCCGGCTTGTCTGAGACCAAGCGTGCGTTCAAACCAGAACGCCGCCGCTTTTTGGGACCACGTTTTTCCGGTCGCATGGAATATTCGATTAAAGATGTGGCCTAAGCCCGCAGCCCCGTGGCACAGCGCGGCGTCAACGACTGCTGTTTGCTCAAGATTCCTGCTGGCCGCATGTCGCGCAATCTTGAGAGCCTCCCGTTCCCAGTCAGGTTCTTTGACACAACGCGCCGCGACGAGGAGCGCTGAAGCGATGCCTGCATCGCCATAGCACCATGCCAGCCGCGCTCTCTTTCGTTTGATGTTCGGGCCAACGTAATAAGGAAAACATCCAGACCGGCCAGACTCCATTTTTTGACGGAGGAGCCATTTAACCGCGCCGTCAAGCAACGCACGCGCTCTCGCAGACGCGACACCTGTCGCGCAAACCACGCCGAGAAAGGCGACGACTCCGGCGATGCCATGCGCCATGCCGAGATCGTAATAACCGTTTGGATACTGCTCCCTTTGCTTATCCGTGAGTAGCGAGGGATGCGTGGGAAACGTGATGCCATTCGACTTGCAGACAGCCATCTCTTCCAAACGATCTATGACGCGCATTAAACATTTAATAGCTGAAGGGTCTGGCAGCCGCTCCAACGCATAGACACCAATTCCCACTATGCCGTCAATCAGATCATAGTTGCCGTCCCATGATGACCGGCCCGAATATTTATATAAAACCGGGTCCGTAGTTTCATAGATGTCTTTCGCTTCGGAATCAAAGAGCTGTTTTTGTAAGTGCGCCAGCGTCCAGACCACTCCGGTGAAGCCGCCATATAATGACGGCCATCCGGTTTCTGACGAGATAATTTGGATAGCTCGTTCTAAACACCCCGCTGCATTTTGATTGCTGCTGAGGTTAGCACGGGCAAGGTAAGCATAAGTGAGTGCCAGTCCCGCCTGCCCACTGGCTAAGGAAGCATCATGTTTTTCCGGCACATGACCCGGCAGAGCAGCGGCAATCTCTTTAACTACTGCGAGAGCCTCCTCTCTCAACGCGCCATCAAGGATTGGGTGCCAAGAGTTTCTCGCTGAACTTAACGACAAAGGTTCACGAGTGATAGCTACTTTACCTCACATTCCCATGCTTCACTGTAGCTCCTATTACGGTTTCCAAGCGAGTGCGACTGCATCTAATGACCGTTTAGAGGCGGGAACGGCCCGCCGACTCAACGTGCGATGGCGGGCAAGCCCGCCTCTAAACGGTCGCGTTGCGTTCTATTGATAACCATAATAATAGCTTGCCTTTTGGTTTAATCGGATTGTGTGAAGAGAATTGAATTTTGAAGGCTAATGGGGGATGGCCTGACTCCGACAGTGAAGAATCATCGGGTAAGGCCATCCCCCCATTGCTAATCATCAAACTTTTCACCCGGGGCGCAGACGATACGCATGACAAACCAATATGCCGGAGACTAAGGCAGATCGAATAGCCAGCGCGTAGCTCGTCTCTGCTTAAGCGTCCGGTTCTATGAAGACAGAAGTGAAAGGACTCTCAGTCTCAAGCATCTCAGGCTCTTCCCCATGCGCTATGGCCCTCATTCCTGTCTCCGTTGGGGCGACCGGCACTGCCTGCGTGAAGCGGCCATTTTCGAAAACCAATCGGATGGCCTGAAATCCAAAGACTAACGGGATGTTGCCCTCATAAGTAACCTTGGATTGACTGCTGCCTTCGGTCTTCACCTCCACCTTGCCGCTCATCGCATTCTGGATCACCGGAACATCAACGCCGACTGATGTGCCGTCAGATTTCTTGGCTTCCGTCGTAAACTTGTTGCTCTTGATGGTGCTGGTCACGACATAGAGTTTGTCTGCTTCCACCAATTTTGCAGGGGGGCCGACCGACTCGTCAATTTGGGCTGCGGTCAGAAATTTACTGAGATCAAGCCGGTCAATCTGGTTCACCTTAACGTCGTCGAACACAAACGAGAGGGTGCTGGCCTTCTTGTATCCGGCGTTGAGGCCAAGCGTGCCGCCACCCAAAGCGCTAATAATACCGGAGAGGATGGAGAGGCCGACGCTGATGTTCAGGTCTCTTGAGCGCTGGCCGTTGATAAATCCGGCCTGATCATCCGGTCCAATCGCAGGCAGTGGGGCATCGGCCCCCGCCTTGAAAAGTTTCGGCATCTCGCCCAGGAACACCAGATCGTTGCCCTGTTTTTCAAAAAGTTGCAACGGTCTGATGTTCGTCCGGGGCAATCTGACTACGTTATAGCCAAAGTCTTTCAAAAGACTTAGTACTGGGTCTTTACTTCCCATTGAGGGTTCTCCTTTGCTAGCGTGTTTTGGGTCTCTTTTACCAGCGCGGCAAGCGAAGTTGCTGGCGGCACTAAATGTCTATCATGCCATTGATTCAAATTCTCTTCCTGAAAAGTCACCCCTTGATAATCAGGAACGCATCGCTTGGCTGCTCCATCTATATATGAAGATTTAGGACAAAATGTTTCGTCGCGCCAACGGCCATCAACTAGCTGAATTTGGCAGATGTCGTGTGTTGCTTCCGGCTCTTCACGCCATCCGGTAACTAATGAGCCGGTGCTACGAGGTCATCCGTAAACAACAATCTCCCTTTGTCACGGTCTTCGTAATAGAGGACCTGCGCCTTCGGGCCGTCGAGCTTGATGATGGAGTAGCAATGCTGGTAGAAGGCAGAACCTTTGCTGAGCGCCACATCTGTGATCAGCGGAACGTCTGGATTGACGTGGGTTGTCGGCATCTCGAAGTTGCCGACGGGGAAAGCGCTGCCGCCAATGCAGCGTCCGCGTTTGAGACCTATGTGCTCGCCAAAGATGGCTAGGTCGTGCTCGTGTCCCCACAACCACACATCAACTTTCGAGAGGACGGAAGCAAGCTGGTCGTAGAGTTTTGGATTGTAACTTTTGCCGTCGAACTGATCGTTGGCGGAGAATAGTTGGTGATGCGAGAGCAGGATGGTTCCTCTCCCATCTGCATTCTCAATCTTATCAATCACCCACTGCGCTTCGGTCGGCTCAAGGGTGGTTGGACCACTGCCGAGCGTATCGTGAAGGGCCGTGTCAAGGCCGATCAACTGCCAGTACTTATTTCTCAGACAGAAGAAACTGGCTCCCTGACCGAGCCTGTCGAGCAAGCCATAGAAAGGCTTTCCGCCAGCGTAGAGGTCGTGATTGCCGGGGAGCGCGAGAGACAGGATTTTAGAAGTGTCGAGTTCGAGAACTTTCTTCCACGGTTGATAAAAATAGTTCTCAACCTCGTTCTCTGTTCCGGCGTAGTAAATGTCGCCGAGGTGCATCACGACTTGCGGATTGTGGCTCTTGACCTGTTCGAGAACTGCAATCGCTTCCGGCTCGCCCGTCGCCCAATCTGCGACCACTCCGACCGTAGCGTCTTCCGGCAGGCTGCCATCATCTATCACGAAATCGCTCAGTTGATTCCATGTGCGATACGGAACCTTGCCCCTGTTGGTCAGGAATTTGACATACTGAAGCACGGCTTCTTTATAGTTCGGATCGCAGTCGCCGAACTTTTGCGTCAACGCAGCCGTGTATTGATCGTATTGCTCCGTGTCTCCGTGAAACTTTGCGTCCCACAAATTTTTAGCCGCCCCGACCGCCATGCTTGCGCAGTATTTAACCGTATCAACTACCCCACGCTCCTGCGCTGCGCCGAGCGCGCGTTTTTGCCCCGGAGTCAGCGCTGGCTGCCCGATTGATGGCAGGTCGTCGGTGGACAAATCTCCGTTTGCCACAGCCATGCAGTATTGCGTCACTTCGCTGAGTATCGGATTGCTCAACTCAGGACGTGTGAAGGTCTCTTCTCGACCGCCGACGCTTCTCGATTTTGTTTCCCCTTCTTTTTTCGAGAGCACCTGATCGAAAGCCGATTGCAGCAGAGACAGGCTCGGGTCGTGAGCGTGCGCGATGGTTGGACGGCGCACTCTCACTTCTACTTCAGCCGTCGCCCAACTCTTACCTTTCGGGGCGGCGAGGTTGACCACCTGTCGCGTGAGTGTCTCTGAGGCGAATGCCGTCATCAACTCTTCGAGCGGATTGGAGGGCGATCTCGTAGCTCTGGTCGCCTTCGGAGGCTGGTCCAGAGACGGGAGTTCCAGCCAGCGAAAACTCGTGCCTTCGACGGCAGCGATGGCCTTGATGATGTCGGTCCCTTCCTGATAACCGTCCGGCAGGCTGGTCTTGACCGGAATCAGCAAAGCGTTCTCTTCGCCCGGCTCAAGCAGCTCGTAGTCCTTTGCGTCTCCGGTTTCAGGATCAATGGAGGGATAGACCTGCGAGATGCCCCAGTCGGGTTGCAGGTCGAGCACGGTGACGTTGACGGCCTTCGATGATCTGTTTGTGATACGTAAGAAAACTATTTCTCCGACCGAGAGCGGTCTCGAACGCAGCCCAAACGGTTCGCCGAAAGTGCCAATCCCTTCCTCGCCATTCTCCGGCGGCTTTCTCGTCCCCAACTCTATGACCAGCTTCCGGGCCAGCGTTGAGTTCTGGTCAGTGTTATCAATCAATCTCACGTTACGGTACTTGGTTAAATGGACGAGCCTCTGTAACACCAACTGTGCGCCCTTCTCATCCGCGACCATAATCACAGGGCGCAGGTTGGGCACAGCGTTCCCGTTCGGGTCCCAGATTTCGTATTCGCCGTGCGCGTTGACAGCCACCTGCAAGTCCGCCTCCTCACTCTCTGCGCTCAGGCGCACCCACTTGTTCTGATTGGCTGTCGCATCGTCTTTAGTAATCTCATCCGCAAGTTGTTTGAGCGCGGCTTCCTGGTCCACATCCTTCGGCAGATTCTTTTGGTGGACCAGACGGACTCTCCCGCGCATACGAATCCCGACGCCGAGCAGCACCGCCTGCGCGCCTTCCTCTATCTTGCCCTCGCTCAACTGCTGCACGATGTTGGCCCACGTGTCTGTCTCTCCGGGTTCATCAAGCTCGACGACAGCGAGGCGCGCATCCGTCTTGGTAAAGTCGGCGTTCGCCGGATAGATTGCGAACTGAGTTCCTTTGCTCACGCCCTGCGCCTTGCCCGTGTTGAGCAGCACGCGCTTCTTTGCCATATCAACCTTGAGCACGTTGACGGCATACTGCGATTGGACCTGATTGCTTCCGAAGATTTCACGATTGCCGTCGCCTTCGAGTTGCGGCGTCTGCTCAACAAACTTGGCGTGAACTTTTGCCACGAGCCGGTTGTAGAGCATACGGTAGGTGAGACCTGAGCCGTTCTGCTTGAAGGCATCGAGCAGCCAGTAGGTGAGCGCGCCGTTATTCTCATTGCCGTCGAACGGATACTCGTTGGCTAATTCATTGGCGCGGCAGGCGGCGAGCAGCACATAGCCTTTCATCTCCGGCAGCCATCCGCTCGCGGCATTAACGCTGCGCGTCTTGCCCTGTGAAACGCCGAGCCACGTTTGCGACAACTCCTCACGGCTTGCCACCAGACTATCTTTCGGTCGCTCCGTCGTGTCCACGCTTGAGATGCCTCGCACCTTGCCTCCGCCCATGCCTCTCGTCGCGCCGCCTGAGTGACAGCTATCAAGCACCATCGTCACGAGCACTCCTTTGTCTGACATGCTCTTGAGCAGATGCGACATTTCGACATCACGCAGGTAGCGCGTGCCCTTATCGCCGATGTCTGCTGGCACGAGCGACTCGTCTAGTCCATTCTCTCCTTTAAGCTCAGGGAACATGGTCGGGGTGCGTCCGCCGTGGCCTGAATAATGGATATAGACCTGATCTCCGGGTTGCGCCTTGTCTGTTAAGTTTTTGAATGCCGCCACGATGTTTTCGTAGGTGGGCCGCTGGCCTTCTGAAGCTGAGGCGCTTCCATTTGGGGGGACGGGGGCGACCAGCTTGAAGATGCGATCATCCGTCAAGCCGAGCGTAGTGCGCAGCATCTGCTCAACATGAGAGATGTCGCGGACGCAGCCGCCAAGGTCTGGATAATAACTTTTATCGGGCAAGCTGTTTGGCATGTAGCGGTCAATGCCAATCAATAGCGCATAGAGTGTGGGCGATGCATTAGTTGAGTCAGTCATAGCTATCTCCTTAGACAGGAAGGTTATCTGAAGTTTACAAAACAGACTTTGGAGAAAGAATTAGAGGCGAATAAGGCCGGACCACCTCGAAAGAATGAACGATTCTAAGCAAGCGAACAGTAATACTGTGAATTACTAATGTCAATATTTTTTGAGTTGTGGTCCAAATTCGCTTCCCGCAAGAGTTAGATACAGATAATCAGGCGCACATCCCCCGAACCGCTTGCTCCATTTGCTCCATCCATATGTGAAGATTTGAGGCAAAATATTTCGTCGCGCCAACCGGCCATCAGTAAAGATTTTCGCAAAAGAGAAGTTCAAGCTGGCTGACTACGCTGGACTGACAAGAGCTTGCAGAGTATGAATACCACTGTCCGGTCCATCATTGAAGATGAACGATGCCGCGCTGCAAGGCTGTGGTGGCGGCTTGAGTCCTGTCTGTCACGCCAAGCTTGCTCAGGATGTTATTGATGTGGCTCTTGACGGTGGCTTCGCTGATTTTAAGCTCACTGCCTATCTCTTTATTGCTGTTGCCTCTCACAATCAGTTCGAGCACCTGCAATTCTCTACCGGTTAAATCCGAGCCGATCATTCTCTCTGCTAATCTCTCTGCGACAACCGTGGGAATACGCCGCCCGCCTGCATGAACTTTCCTGATTGCATCTTCCAGTTCTTCAAAGAACATATCTTTGAGCAGATAGCCCTGCGCGCCCGCTTGCAGCGAACGGTAAATATCTTCGTCGCCGTCGTAGGTCGTAAGCACGATGAGGCGTGCGTGTGGAAACTCCTGTCGAATTTTAAGGATGGCCTCGACGCCGCTCATGACAGGCATACGCAGGTCAATCAGCGTGATGTCAGGTTGGTGCGTGCGAAACAGTTCGAGAGCCTCTTGCCCGTTGGTCCCTTCCGCGATGACGGCCATGTCTGGAACGGTGTTAATCAACGCGACGAACCCCTGTCGCACGACCGCCTGATCGTCAATCACCATGATGCGAATGTCTTTGTCACTCATTAACAGACTCCAAAAGCTAACAAACCTGTAGGGGCAGGGCTTGTCCCTGCCCGTATTTTAATGGAAGAAAAATTCAAACAGGATGGACAGGATAGACAGGATAAGAAGAGATTGATTCATTTCTTCATTTATATTGATTCAATGAGCCAATGAGTAAATCTGTTAATTTTTTTATCCTGTCTATCCTGTCCATCCCTGTTAATTTCCTGTCCTGGCTAAGATGCGGGCAGGGACAAGCCCTGCCCCTACACGCTCTAAGCATTAATCATTGACGGGCACGTCAACTAAAACTTCCGTGCCCTCATCCTTGCTGCTACGCACAGAGAGCGTGCCGCCTATCTGCTCGGCGCGTTCACGCATCCCGACCAGACCGAAATGGCCCGAAGCAGAGCCATTCTGCTGTTTGTAATCGAAGCCGCGCCCGTTATCACGCACACTGAGTTGGACACGCCTTGTATCAAATTTCAGATTGATAAGAATGCGCTCGGCCTGCGCGTGCCTGACGGCATTATTAATCGCCTCTTGTCCGATGCGCAGGAGATTGTTTTCAACAGATTGCGCGAGCGGGCGGAATGTGCCGCTGACCTGCACTTGAGCTTGAACAGAAGTGTCGGATGTCAGACGCCGCGCGGTGTCTGTGAGGGCGGTTGGCAGGTCATTGTTTTCAAGTGTCTGTGAGCGCAAGTCCCAGACGTAGCGGCGCGCTTCGGCGATGCTTCGGCGCACGAGCAGACGCGCGCGATCAAGATGAGTGCGGGCTGCTTCCGCAGAGACGCTCATCATGCGCGTGACTAACTCTAGCTGCACGGAGACGCCTAAGATTTCCTGCGCCAGATTGTCATGAATCTCGCGCGCCAAGCGGTTTCGCTCCTTTAGCACAGCCGCGAATTGCGCTTCCATCCGCCTCACGCGGAGATGATAAAGCTGCCAGATGAGCAAGGCCAGTGTCAGCACGCAGAGCAGGTAAAACCAGTAGGTCTGATAGAAATGCGGCCTCAGATAAAGTTCAAAGGAAGTCCCCGTCTGATTCCAGATGCCGTCGTTATTGGAGGCGATGACTTTGAACTGATAGCTGCCCGGCGGAAGGTTTGTGTAGTAAGCGACGCGGCGTGCGCCGCCATCAACCCAATCTTTGTCAAACCCTTCGAGCTTATACTTGAACCTGACTTTCTCAGGCGCGACGAAACTTAACCCCGCGTAATAAAAATCGAAACGAGTCTTGCCCGGCGACAATTCAATCTTCTGAGACGGAGCGATGGTCTCATCATCAATACGAATCTGCTCGATAGCGACGGGCGGCGGTTGTTCGTTGATCTTAATCTTCTCAGGCTCAATCATCGCCACGCCTTTGATGGTCGGGAACCAGAGTTTGCCGTCGCTGCTCTTCCAACCCGCGGGATGCCCGCCGCCGCTACACTCGCGCGTCAGCATTCCGTCAGCCGTTCCATAGACGACCGCGTTAATCGAAGCGATTTTCTTATTCGTAAAATCTTCAAGCTCTCTCTTGCTAATACGGAAGATGCCTTTGTTGCAACTCAGCCAGAGATTGTTCCGTTCGTCTTCCAGCACACGATAGACGACATCATCAAGCAGACCGTCCTGTGTTGTGTAAGCGGTAAACTTTCCATCCTTCAAGCGATCCAATCCGCCGCCGCTCGTCCCTATCCAGAGATTGCCTTCGCGGTCTTCGTAAAGCGAGATGACGACGTTGCTCGATAGCCCGTCAACGGTCGTGTAGGTTGTAAACTTTTCGTCTTTGAACTTGCTCAAGCCGCCGAGCGTGCCAATCCAGAGATTGCCTTGAGCGTCTTCGTAGATTGTGCCGACGAAATCGTTGGGCAGCCCGTCCTGCGCCGTATAAATTTTGAAATCTCCATCCTTGAATCGTGTCAGCCCGCCGCGCGTGCCGATCCAAAGATTGCCCTGACGGTCTGCGTAGATTGATCTGACGAAATCGTTAGAGAGTCCGTCGGCTGAGGTATAGACTGTAAACTTTCCATCCCGAAAGCGATTCAATCCATCAGGCGTGCCGATCCAGAGATTGCCTTCCGCATCATCGAAGAGGGCCAGAACGATGTTGCTCGATAGCCCGTCCTTAGTTGTGTAGTTGGTAAATCTTCCACCCTTGAAAAGACTCAAGCCGCCGCCGCTCGTCCCTATCCAGATGTTGCCCTTGCGGTCTTCATAGATTGATTTGACGAGATCGCTTGAGAGTCCTTCTTTGACCGTATAGGTCGTAAATTTTTTGTCCTTTAATAGATTCAACCCGCCGGATTCCGTGCCGACCCAGAGGCTGCCTTCTCTGTCTTCAAAGATGGACAGCACGATGTCGCTTGAGAGTCCGCTTGCGGTATTAAGCGTGGCGAAGCGTTCATCTTTCAAGCGACACAGGCCGCCTGCTGTGCCGAGCCACAGGCTGCCTTCTCTGTCTGCGTAGGCGTAGATGATTCTGTCATTCGGTAGCCCGTCCTGCGTTGTGTAAATTCTAAAACGCACGCCGTCAAAAGAGGTCAGGCCACTCGGTGTGCCAAACCAGAGACGGCCATCCTTGCTCTGGCAGATTGCTGCCACGCTGTTGCCCGCGAGACCGTCCGCAGTGGTGTAGGTGGAAAACTTTCCGTCCCTGAATCTATTGAGGCCATCCGTGGTTCCTATCCAGAGCGTGCCTTCCGTATCTTCAAAGAGAGCCTGCACGTTATTACTCGCTAAGCCTTCGCGTGTTGTGAAGGTTGTCATCGCGCCGTCTTTGAATCTGTTCAATCCGGCTGATGTCGCAACCCAGAGATTGCCTGCACGATCTTCATAGACTGACTCGATGGTGTTGCTCGCGAGTCCTTCCCGTGTGGTCAAAGAGCTGAACTTTCCATCGCGCAAACGAAGCAGTCCGTCCGCCGTGCTAATCCAGAGCGCGCCCTGCCGGTCTTCCATGAGAGCGCGAACGTCGTTGCTCTTAAACTGCGCGGTGTTCTGCTTATCGAACACGGTGAAGCTGATTCCGTCGTAGCGCGCGAGACCTTCTTCTGTCGCAATCCAGATGTACCCGTCCTTTGTTTGCGTGATGGCATGAACGGTGTTTTGAGGAAGACCATTCTCGGTCAGCCACAAGTCGCGGCTAAACTCGGAGAGGTCTCGCTGCGGATCGAGCGCGAGAGCTTGCGTGCTACAGAACAGGAGCAATAGAAAAAGAGAGCTGTGAATGTAAATCGTAAAGTTGTAAGCAAAGCCTGATAGACGCATTTGATATTATGAAGTTCTGCTATCTTCACTTAGAGCGTGTCTAAAAAGAGAAGACTTAAACGCAAAGGACGCGAAGATGAAGACGCCAGGAACGCAAAGAGTTTAATTTCTCTGCGACCTTTGCGTGTTCTCTTAGCGTCCTTTGCGTTTAAACTCTTCTTCCGACACATGCCACCATCTCTTTTAGACGCACTCTAAAAGCCTGCCCCTTGTCATCTCAACTTTGAATAATGTAACAATCTACTGTAATTATATTCAATGCTCGGATGGCACACACTTAATTCCGTTGAGTTGCTTAAAGACTTGAGGACTTCAAATGCAAGTTACAAGATTGATGGGAACTCTGCTGACCCTGCTGCTCTTTTTCTCAACCATTAGCGCACAGGCGATGATGGCTCCGGCGCGCTGGCGTGCTGCTACTGAACAGGAGCTTAGGAAAATTATTCCGGCGCGTGCGCCTGTCATCAAAGAGAACATCGAGACGGAGTTTCGCACCGCTTCCGGGGTGACGAATGGGCGCGGCAAATTCATTGCCGGAGTTGTGATGATTACAGCCGGTTACTCTGCTGAAGGTAAGTACTCACACTTTTTCCTGACACAGGCCGCTCTGAAGATAGACAATCTGGTTTTACAGCCGGGCGAGTATGTCTTCGGTTATCAGCGAATAGACAATGAGACTATTCGGCTGAGCTTTTTTCGAGCATCAAGCGGAGAGGCGGTCGGAGACGTTAACGCGCACGTCAACCGGAAGAGCAGCCTTGTTCGCTCGCTCCTCATCACGCCACCCGTGAGCAGTAAAGGCTCTATCCAGATCGGACGGTTTTTGTTTGATTACAGGGTTGCCGAGTAAATTATAGTCGTTTGCAATTGGCTGTAACC
>JBAWGU010000849.1:0-9803 GCA_049593215.1 Pyrinomonadaceae bacterium | reverse complement strand
CCAAAGCGGCTACATTCAATCGCAAACCGCTATAGGACAGGCTCTCAAGAAAGGTTGAATCGCTTAACTCAAAGCATCTAGCAGGTCAGGAAGGGCGGCTTGCCCCCGCTCTTCTCGGTATAAAATATGAAGCGCGTCCTTATCACAGGGGCCACAGGATTCGTCGGCGCAAATCTCGCGCGGCGTCTGCTCCGTGACGGGCAGGAAGTTCACTTGCTGGTGCGGCCTGTTCATAGCGTCTGGCGAATTGAAGACGTGCGCGAGCACGTGCGCCTGCACGAAGCTGCGCTCGAAGACAGCGAATCGCTCGCGCGCATCGTCGGAGACATTCGCCCCGACTGGATATTTCACCTCGCGGCGCACGGCGCATATCCATTGCAAACAGATGTGCGACAGATGGTCTCGGCCAACATCACGGGCACGATGAATCTCGTCGAAGCATGTCTCAAGATAGGATTTGAAGCTTTCGTCAACACAGGCTCATCCTCAGAGTACGGTTTCAAAGACCACGCGCCGTCCGAAGAAGAACTGCTTGAGCCGAACAGCAACTACGGCGTGACCAAAGCCTCTGCAACTCTTTTCTGCCGCCACACTGCTCAGAAGGCTGGCGTGCATCTTCCGACGCTCAGGCTCTACTCCGTTTATGGTCCATACGAAGAGCCAACGCGCCTGATGCCGTCACTCATCGTCAAAGGGTTGAGAGGCAAACTCCCGCCGCTTGTCAGCCCTGACATCGCGCGCGACTATGTTTACGTGGATGATGTGAGCGATGCTTATCTGCTGGCGGCGACGCGGCCCGCAGAGGAGCTTGGCGCAATCTACAATGTAGGAACAGGCAGGCAAACTTCTCTCAGCGAAGTGGTCTTGGTGGCTCGCCGCGCGATGAACATCGAAGCGGAGCCGCAGTGGGGTTCAATGCCTGAAAGACAGTGGGACACAAACGTCTGGGTCGCCGACAGCCGTAAGATACAGGAGACACTCGGCTGGCGAGCCTCACACTCTTTTGAACAAGGCTTTCTCAAGATGCTCGGCTGGTTTCAAAATAATCCTGCGCTCTGGAATTTTTATAACGTGAGTACGACGTAAGCCCTGAAAGGGCGAGATTCAATAGCCCGGCGCATCGCGCCGGGTGAAGAGTGCAATAAGACAATAAGCCCTGAAAGGGCGACATAAATCTAATGACAAAGGTTATGTCGCCCTTTCAGGGCTGATGTTTGTAGGGCTGCTCGGACACAGGGCGCTGCCCTGTGCTATTGAACCAGCGCCCCTTCGGGGCTTACGTTGTCGCCGTCTTCTTAGATGAAACTCATGTTGATAGCTGCGCTAACCTCTTCGCACTGATGCCGGTGCGTTCTTGATGTCCAACTCTTTCAGGATGTATCCCGCGCCGCCGAACTTGTCCGTTAAGAAGAGCACGTAGCGAATGTCAACGGAGATGGTGCGCCCCTTCTCGTCGTTGTAGAAGAAGTCGTTGCCGAGTCCTTCGTAGTTGCTGTCGAAGACAATCCCGACCTGTTCGCCGCGCCCGTTCATAATGTGGCTGCCGGAGTTTCCGCCGATGATGTCTGTGGTCGAGAGAAAATCAACAGGGACGTTTGCGCCGTCGGGCGTGGCGTATGGACCAAAATCACGCGCGCGGAAAAGCTGTTTCAGTTTCTCAGGCACGTTGAAAGGCTCGCGCCCTGTGTCTTTCTCAATCACGCCTGAGAGCGAAGTGAACGGCGACATCGTGATCGCTTCGCGCGGCACGTAGCCTCTGACTTCGCCGTAAGTGAAACGCAGCGTGCGGTTGGCGTCAGGGTAGAGTTTGCTGCCACGCATCTCGCTCATGCCTTCGAGCAGGCGTGGACGCCAGCGCGCAACCGTCGCGTTGAAGACTTGTGTGCGCGCGCTGCTTTGTTGGACCAGAGGGCCGATGGCGGCGGAGAAATCTATGAGCGGCTCGTGCAGGTCGCGCAGTTGCGCTGCCGAGAGATCGAAGATGCCTGCAAGAGTTTCAGGCGTGCCGAAGCGTTTGCTGTCAACGATGGCGCGGGCGAAATCTTCCTGTGCGCGGCGTCGCGCTTCGCCTTGCATTCCCGCAAGCTGTTTTTCGAGAGCGTCAATCTTCTGGCCTGCGGGCAACTCGTCTGCTTTCTGCAAGAGATAGACGAGAAGCTCGCGCTCAACTGTCGGGTTGCGCTGGGCGAAGATGCCGGGGATGGCTGCGCGCGCGCGTTGCGCCAGCGCAGGCGAGAGCGCGGGATTGCGGTCAGCGTCGGGCTTCTCTTTTTCGGCGGCAATCTGTTGCGCGATGAATGCAATTTGAAGAAGACCGCTCGCGTCCGCGAGTTGAGCGATGAGCAGATCGCGTTGCGCGGTCTTGAGAAGCTCATCGTAAGCTGCGGCGAGGCTCGGCAGGACTTCGCCGTATTTAGCTTTGCGCGCCGCATCGGCGTTGAGCCATTTGGTGAAAGCAGCTTCCTGCGCGCGTTTCTGTTCGACGATGCCGGCGCGGCGCATGGCGAGCACAGAGCCTTCGTAATCTTTGAGCGTGTTGCTGAGATCGAAGATGAGGCTTTGCAGCTTGATGCGCTGTTCGGGATCGTGCTTGCCGATGTTTTGCAGCGTCTCAATCTGGTAGTTGAAGATGTCTATGTTGAAGGGCAGCACGATGTCCTGGTTGTAAGCGACCGAGTAACTCTCGCGGTAACGGCGGGTCGAGCCGGGATAGCCCATCACCATCATGAAGTCGCCATCTTTGACGCCGCCCATCGAGAGCGAAAGAAACTTTTTCGGCTTGAAGGGAACGTTGTTGGGCGAAAAATCTGCGGGCTTGCCGTCTGGACCAACATAGGCGCGCATGAAGGTGAAGTCGCCGCAGTGACGCGGCCACTCGAAGTTGTCGGGGTCGCCGCCGAAGAAGCCGATGTTCTTGGGCGGGGCATAGACGATACGCACGTCGCGCAGGACTTGATAAGTGAACTGATAGTAAGTAAGACCTTCATTCATCGGCATCACGCGCACGCTGATGCCTTCGGCTTCGTTGTCTCCGGTTGCTTCGAGAGTTTGAATCTTGGTTTGAATGTTGAGAGCGCGTTGCGCGGGTGGAGTCGAATCCGTGAGGCCGCTTAAGACTTCGCTCGTTACGTCTTTCAAGCTTTGCGTGATGGTGACTGTGTAATCTTTGGCGGGCAGTTCTTCTGCGCGCGTGTGCGCGACGTAGCCGTTGGTCGCATAATCTTTCGCCGCGTCGGAGGCGCTGACCAGAGCCTCGAACGCGACGTGATGGTTTGTCAGAAACAGTCCTTCGGGCGAAAGAAACTCGCCCGTGCCCCCGTCAACGATGACGACTGCATCCTTGATGCTCACGCCGTTCGGGTTGTAGATGTCTGTGACGGGAATCTTGAGGCCGAGCTTGGCGAGTTTGTCCTGCGGCAAGCTCGCAATCGCGTCCGGCAGAAACATTCCTTCATCGCCGAAGACATGCACAGGAATTGTACTGGCAAAAAGTAAGGCGACAAGCGCAAGAGCCGCCGCGCGCGAGAGTCTCTTAGGCATCAGAAGAAAGTCTCCTCTTTGTTTTGAAGTATCCATGTTTGATAGGTAGGTGGATATTAACAGAAGCAGTTGGATGTTTGGCAAGTAAGATTCACCGCCGCAGGCGCAGAGACTAACGCAGAGATAGCGCAGAGTGTCGAATGGCTCTCAACATCTCTGCGTAAACTCTGCGCGTGTCTCTGCGCCTCTGCGGTGAGTCTTTATATCGCCTGAACATAAATCTAAAAACACGAAAGGCAGCGAGATGATTAACTCGCTGCCTTCTATCTTCCGCTTATTGTGTTCTGCTACTGCGGCAGGTATTGCATCGGATCAACGGGTTCGTCGTTGAGGCGAACTTCGTAGTGCAGGTGTGGACCTGTTGAGCGTCCCGTAGAGCCTACGTTGCCGACAATATCGCCGCGCTTGATTGTCTGCCCGACAGTTGCATCAACGTGCGAGAGGTGGCCGTAGCGCGTGGTCAGCCCGCC
Organism: Pyrinomonadaceae bacterium; assembly: GCA_049593215.1. GTDB lineage: Bacteria > Acidobacteriota > Blastocatellia > Pyrinomonadales > Pyrinomonadaceae > JBAWGU01. The sequence continues at coordinate 5,793 of JBAWGU010000849.1, read as the reverse complement.
GCCGTGATCTATCACAACGACCTGACCGTAGCCGCTCTGCCAGCCGGAGAAGATGACCGTGCCGTTGGCCGTCGCCGCGACAGGTGTGCCCCATGCGGTCGCAATGTCCTGCCCTGTGTGAAACTCTGTGCCGTAGCCGCCGAAGGGATTGAAGCGTCCGCCAAAGTCGTCAGTCAGTCGCCCGGAATCAACGGGCCAGATTGAAGGAACGGTCGCGCGCTCGCTCATCACCTTTTCATAGTTGCGCAGGTCCTGTTCGATGCGGCGCGTCTTGAGGTCAATCGCGGTGGCGGTATCGAGCGGAAGAGAAGGGCCACCCGCACCGTTCAGCTCTGTCTTGTCATCTTGCGAGACGCCGTTCTGTTCGACTAGACGGCGCGTGGTGTGCTCAACCGCTTCGACGCGGTTATTCAAATTGTGCAACTGCTGTTTCTGCTTCTCATTCTCCGCGCGGAGGCGCGAGTTTTCATGCTCGATGCGCAGATGCTCTGCCTGCTGCGCCAGACCGTAAAAGCCGTAGAGCGCGGCGCACATCAACGCCGCACCCATGCAGGCGGAGAGTTTGAGCCAACGCTTATGCACGCTGATGCGGCGGATGCGGGAACGGGAACGAGAGGTGTGATCGACGATAAATGCGTAAAAGCGATCGTCTCTGAACGTCATAGTGTGCTCCTTTTGAACTAGCCGACGCCGCGCGAAAATAGAGAAGGGGGCAACGCGCGAGCGACGACTGCGTTTAAGGCACAGCCTGCCGTCGAGGGCGACTTGTGCAAACAAAAACTTTAAGGCTGACTTAGAGAACCAGCTTGATGATTACTAACCCCAGCCGATGGCTATCCCTTGAAATGCCGCACAGGGATAAATGACCCATCTGCCTTTGCCAAGGGAGGCGCAAATTATCACACGAGACACGAGAATGCAACCACCGAAGAGAACGAAAGGCAAAGAGAAAATAAAAAAGCGAAAATGAAGAGGTCATAAATCCCCTTCATTTTCGCCTTCTTAACCGACTTTTAAGTGTTTAGCTCACGTAATCTTCTTCTTCGCGGCGACGCTGGCGGCGGCTGCGAAAAATCGAAAGCACGATCAGCAGCATGAGTGCGATGAAGAGCACGACGATCCCGATTTTAATTGCGGCGAGCAGAAAGCTGACCAGCGCGATAAGCTGGCGCAGGAGCGTGATGACGAGAAGAATGATGGTTAAGATGCCGCCCCACCGACTGAATGTTTTAAGAAGTACGCACATGTTCTGTTCCTTTACTACTCGAAATACCCAGGTCAATGGTAAATGGTAAACGGTAAATAGTAAATGGACAAAGCAGTTTGTCTATTCACCATTTATCATTTGCTATTCACCACCTACGATTGCCGATTAACGAAGGGGAATTGCTCGACGTTCTGACGTGCGCTCACCTGCGTGATAATGTCGCCGGTCTGAAACGCCGGAGCGTCAATGGCCGCGCTGACTACGGATGGCGGCTGGCGATGCAGGTCGAAAGGCATTGCGTCGCGGTCACGTTTCCTGCGACGGCGAATGTAATCAAAGAGCATGTAAGCTCCGAGCAGGATCAGCGCGATGGGAAGAAACTGTTTCACAGGAAGCACAATGCCGAGCATCGTGTGCAGGAAGAAGATGACGCCGAGCACGAGCAGCGTGACGCTCCACGCGAAAGGATTACCATAGAGACGACGCGCAATCGCATCCTCTTCAGCGTCGGGCGCAAGGCCGGAGCGAATCAACTGCGCCGTGCGACAGGCATCCACGGCAGCATAAAGCCATGTGCCTATGAAACCCAGAATGAAGAGCGTGAGCCGACCGTCAGTCACAATCGCCATCTGGAAGAAGCTTGCGAAGATTGCGAAGTGGACCAGAGCTTTCGCCGTCTGCCCGTTGTAAGCTGCGCCGAGGCCCGGACAGATAAAGGAGAGAAGTGTAGCGATAACGGGAGAGCTTCTGCGCATCATGTTGGGCGAAGAGGAGGGGCGAGCCTCCTGCTGCCTGAGCATCTCTACGCCTGTCACGATGCAATCCTGACAGAAGGGAAAACCTTTGATGCGATGGTCGCAGGCGGGGCAGAGCGGGCGCGCGCAACGATTGCATTGCACGACTGCCGGATTCCTTATGTGATATGCGCAATTCATCAAAGTACGGTCTCTCCCCCTTGCTCTACGGCCTGACTATTTCTTCTGCTCAGGTGATTGCTGCGGCTGTTGGGCTTTATCCTGTTCGGTGGTGGCTTTGGCGTCGGTCGTGCCTTTGGGCTGGTTGTTGATAAAGCCTGTCACGCTGTCTCTAATCTGCCTGATTTCGCCGGGGAGTCCTGAGCCTTTGATGGCGGAGCCTGCGCCCTGTGCGTAAGTCCTCTCGGCGAGGTCCATGCTCGCGCGGTATACGCCACTGATAGAGCCGTCGCTGGAAACTGTGCTCGTCAAAACCAGAACTGCGACCAGCACCATCGTGGCGACTGTCGCCAACTGCGGGGAGACTATCGGGTCAAGCCACTGGCGTATGAGCGTGGCGATGCGTGCGCCGAGCGGAGCGCGCACCTCTTCTGCATCCACAGTGCCGAGCGTCGCCTGCAAAATTCTTTCATGCAAACCTGCGGGAACGGGCATCTCTTCGCTGATGTATGTGTAGCAGGCTCCGATGGAGCGGACAACCTGACCGGGCAGTTCCGTGCAGCGTTCGCAAAGGGCCGCGTGTCGCTCCCAACGATGATAAAGAGGCGCGGGCAAAAATCCGTCAAGGTAGTCTGTGAGATGTTCTTCAAACTGCTCGCAGGTCATGTTGGATTCCGGCGCGATCTGCGTCAGGATGCGCGCTTCGAGTCCGATGGAAGGGGGAATGGGAACGTCTGACGTGCGGCAGGCAAGGAGTGTGGTTTTGACTTCACTGAGGAGATCGTGACAGACAGGGCAACGCATGGCGTGCGCTGCGAAATCGCGGTTCGTCTCAGCCGCGAGCGCGCCGTCAAGGTAATCAGTCAAGCGATCTTCAAACTCTGCACAAAGCATTTTGGTTTCCCGTTTCTTCCCCTCTGAATTTCCTGCCCTGTTTTTTAGACGCACAGGCGCGTGTAATTTGTCTAAAAGTTTTCCGCTCAGGCGTTCATCGCCACGACTCTCATGCGGCGCAGTATCTTGGCAAGCTCTATGCGCCCGCGATTGATGCGCGACTTCACTGTGCCTTCCGGTATTTTCAAAAGATCAACAATCTCCTGATAACTCAGCTCCTCTATGTCTCGCAGGATGACGCAGGTCCGAAGGTCCGGCGAGAGTTTATCAATCGCGCTCTGCACCTGCGCGCCCAGCTCGCGCCGCTCCATATCTTTCTGCACAGAGCCTGTTGACGAGCGCAGGTGATAAGTATGATCTTCCAGATCATCGGCGTGCGTGTCCTGCGGCGTGCGCTGGCGGCGTCGGTAGTCGTCAATAATCAAATTACGCGCGAGACGCATCAACCAGTTTTGCAAATCGCCCTGCTTCGGGTCGTACTGTTCGAGCGAACGATAGACGCGTATGAAAACTTCCTGCGTCAAATCTTCCGCCGCGTCTGCGCGCGAAGTGAAGCGATAGGCCAGATTGTAGATGCGGCGCGAGTAGGAAGAGACAATCTCTTCCCAAGCCGCCCCGTCTCCGGCCCGACACCTTCTAACTAACTCGGCTCCTTCGTTGGCAGCCAATACTCTTGCAGCCCCCACCTGTTGCTTCTCTCCGATTCTACTCGTCGTCCCGCCCCTTTGAAAGCGCTCGCAAGGTGGAAAACTCCCTTGTCACAGGCTGATTACGTCGCGCTCAAAGGTAAAGTTCCCGTCAAGTGTACGATACGGCGACGGCGAGAAGGGGAGACGGGGCGACGCGGCGATTAAGACGGAGAAGCGATTCGTCAGCGACTGTAGCCTGCGGCCTGTTGTTTTTCAACGCGTCAACTCGGTCTCCCTCTCCCGGCGTCCCCGCATCGCTGCCTTGCGCCCCTTCGGTGAACTGTTGTAGCCTTGCTCTCGCGCACTATATCTTGTGGTCCGGGTTCGGCCAAGTCAATCTTTTCTGAAATTTGAACGCGCGGGGCTGACCAATCTTTTGGCTTGAGGCCATCATCGTTTGCGTAAACATCTGAAATTTATCGCGCTGGTTCTGCTCGCGGCGTTAATCCTTTGGTGGTTCGGGCGCGGCCTCAACTGGGGAGAAGTGCGACACGCCGTCGGTCAGTCCGACTGGCGTTTGCTGGCCCTCGCCATATTGATTATCTGTACGACTTACGTGGTACGCGCTTATCGCTGGCGCGCACTGCTTGCGCCGCTCACGCCCGCGAGCATACGCGAACTCTTTGTTGCGACCACTGTCGGATTTGGGGCAGTCTTCGTCTTCGGGCGCGCTGGCGAGGTGGTGCGGCCCGTCGTGTTGCCTCTGCGTGACAGGCGCGTGCGGCCCGCAGCCTCTTTCGTCACGATCATGGTCGAGAGGGTCTGCGACATGGTGGCCTGCGCGCTGATGTTTGCCATCAACCTTTTATGGTTTCGCGCGCCTGAAGGTCACAATTCAGAGTTTGCTCACGTGCGTCTGGCGGGAATCATTCTGCTCGCAGTGGCTCTGCTCGGAGTTGCCGGTCTCGCGTGGTTTGAGCGTCGTTCGCGCGGCGCGGTGCGTTGGGTTGATAAAAAGTTCAAGCGTTGGAGCTTTGTGCCGGAGCGTTTGCGCAGAGCCGCAACGGGACTGCTTGAGCAGTTGGCGACGGCCTTGAGCATTCTGGCGGACGCGCGCGAACTCGCCATCACTGCCGGATGGACTGCGCTGCTGTGGGCAACGATTGCTGTCGGCGATTGGCTCGTGATGCGTGCGTTTGGACTGCCGTTTGGCCTCTCGCAGGCAATCTTTGTGATGGGCTTCGCGCTGATTGGCTCACTTGTGCCGACGCCGGGCGGCGCAGCCGGAGCTTTTCACGCGGCCACTATGCAGGGGCTGCTTTTCTTAGGCGTGGCGCGCGAGCAGGCGGCAGCCGTCGCGATCATTACGCATCTGATTGTCTTTGCGCCCGCGTTCGTCTTCGGCCTCTACTACCTTGTGCGCGGCGACATCAGCATTGCGCGCCTGCGCGAATTGAGTTCGCCTGAAGCTGTCGAGCATGTGGTCGAAGACGAAAAGGTTGAGATTGGCGGAGCAAACAAACACAAGGAGTTGGAAACAGTCGGCGTGGGCGAATGAAGAATGAATAAGAAACATTCTTTGCCGCTCACTTTCCCCTTGAGGAGCTTTTTATGAAGTGTCCTTTCTGTGGTTTTCTCGAAGACAAAGTTGTTGACTCGCGCGAGTCGCGCGAAGGAGAGGCGATTCGTCGTCGCCGCGAATGCTTGAAGTGCGAGCGTCGCTTCACATCTTACGAGCGCATAGACGAAATCCCCTACATGGTGATTAAGAAGGACGGGCGGCGCGAGACTTTTGATCGCAGCAAGGTGATGGCGGGCCTGCTCAGAGCCTGCGAGAAGCGGCCCGTGCCGTCGTCGAAGCTGGATTCAATCGTCAATTCCATCGAGAAGTATGTGCAGGAATCGGCGGAGCGCGAGCGGCCTACAAGCAAGATTGGCGAACTCATCATGCGCCGCCTGAAAGAGCTTGATAAAGTTGCCTACGTGCGCTTCGCCTCCGTCTATCTCGAATTTGAAGATGTCTCCGAGTTTATGAACGAACTCAAACATCTAGTGCGCCAGCGCAACTCTGCCAACGCTAAGCGAGCGTGAAAAGCAGTGATGAGTGATGAGTAATGAGTGATGAGTGAAAAGCTCTTTAACTCATCAC
>JBAWGU010000848.1:0-3522 GCA_049593215.1 Pyrinomonadaceae bacterium | reverse complement strand
AGGGACAAGCCCTGCCCCTACAGTTTTGAAATGCGTCCTTAACTTCCTTTGATTCGTTTCTCTGCATCAATCAATCCTTCCGCTTATCTGGTCTCGGCTGCCGCTTGCGGTTCACGCGCGAGTTCTTTCGCCAGACGTCGGCGGCGCACGCGTCGCCAGAAGAAACGCATGAGCAACCCTAGCGGAAGAAAGACCAACAGCACAACGGGCACGAGCGCGATGATGACTCTGATGAGAAAGAGTGTAATCGCTACGGCCACGTCAATGCCATCGCCGAACGCGCGTTTGATATTGTAGAAGAAGCCCGTCGTGTTGACGAACGGCGTCGGAGCTTGCAGCGTAACGGTGATGGTCGAGAGGCTCGATTGATTTTCAAGATAGCGGCGACGGCCTTCGAGCCGCTCTATCTCGCCGCGCACTTCCGCGAGCTGGCGTTGCACTTCAAGCGCATCGGAAACACTATGCGCCTGCTTCATAATCTCAAGAAACTGCGCTTCGAGAGCTTTCTTCGTGCGGATGTGCGCTTCCACATCAATAAACTCTTCCGTCACGTCCTGTCCCGTCACCTTCTCCTGCCTGACGCCTGTGCCGACGCCGCGCATCTCTTCGAGCACTGAGATGAACTCTGTCGCGGGCACGCGCGCGACCACTGTGACGCTCATCAGAGGTTTTGTCTCATCGTTATCAACTCGCCGTGTGGATTCCGAAGTGATGACAAAGCCGCCGTGCGCCTCTGCGATTGCTGCAACCCTGCGCTGCCCGTCTGCGGGCGCGTTGCTCTCAAGCGTGAGATTGGCGTTGCGTATAATCTTACGCTCAACCGCCGTATCGGCAGCCTTCGCCGCATCGGTCTTTTCCAGAGAGACTTGCTGCTGATTACCGCCGCTCGCTTTTTCAGACTGTGCATCTTTCACCACGCCCGCATTACTGTTAGCAGTTGTACTCGGTGCGGATGCTTGAGAATATGAAGCGCCCCCGTTGCCCGGTTCGTTACGAGATTCAAGACTTGAGCCGCAGCCGTTGAGAGCAAGCAGTGCAAGTGTCAGTAGGGCTGCTATTTTGAGTTTCATCATTAGCCTCCACGCGTGTCGAATATGTCGCTGGCCTTTGAACGCGAGCACGCAGAAAAAGTTGCGGAGATTCGTAGGGGCAAGTCCTCTGCCCGCGTGTTAGCGAAAAGAATAACTAACAGGATGGACAGGATAGACAGGATACAGAAGAAGCGATGAAGGAGGAAGGGTGAACGAGGAATGAAAGACAAAGAGATTGCTATTCATCATTCATCATTTCGCGTTCAGTATTTCTTCTTTATCCTGTCTATCCTGTCCATCCTGTTTGAATTCTTCTGTATGTTGTGCGGGCTGCGGACTTGCCCTGCCCCTACTGTTGCGTCACTGCTTCTCCTCTAAAGAAGTTGCGCACGGCGTTGAGCATACGGCGTATGCGGCGCAAGACCTTTGGAAGAATCCAGATGAGAATGAGAAGAAAGATCAGGATAACGACGAGAATCGCCACCGGATTAAGCGCAGTCAGAACTGTCGCGCCGATAGCGAAGATGTCTTCGACGAATGAGAGTATCCAGTTCGTGAAAGGCTCAGGGCTGGCGTTGACCGCCGCGCGCACAGTCGCTTTCGTCCCGTGTGTCGAGAGCGCGAGGCCGCCGCCCAGCAGCAGAGCTAAAATTTGAATCGTCGGATGAAAATTTGCCACAGCAGAGGCGGCGATGATCGCACCCGCAGGAACGCGTATGAACGTATGCACGGCATCCCAGATTGAATCCACATAGGGAACTTTGTCTGCGACAAACTCTACGACGTAGAGAAAGAGCGCGATACCGATGATGATCCAGTTGTCTAAGACATGAAGGCCGCCCGGCAACTCCGCCAGCTTGAAATGCTGCAACAGCCCAAGCACCGCCACCGTCGCATACAGGTTAATCCCCGAAGTCCACGCCGCGCCCAATGCCACACTTAGGATTTGAATTGCGTTCATAAAAATAGTAGTCAGAAGTCAGTAGCCAGTAGTCAGTAGTTTGCATGTCGCTCATAGTTGAGGAATGACAATATAGCTTATCGTCCTCCAACCTCATCATGCTGGCTACTGACTACTGGCTACAATCTTTCATTCTTCATCCTTGCCCTTCTCCGGTTTCTTGATGCCGAACTTTTCGAGCCGGTATTGCAGAGTACGAAATGTGAGGCCGAGAAGTTTGGCGGACTTGGTGATGTTATAGTCTGTTTGCTCCATCGCCTGCATGATGAGGTCGCGCTCTACGTCCTCAAAGTTGATGCCTTCGGGCGGGAGCTTGAACGCGCCTTCGGCTGCGGGGCGCGCTTCCTGACGGACTTCGAGCGGGAGGTCTTCGATAGTGATGAGGTCGCTTTCCGCAAGAAGGATTGCGCGCTCGATGGCGGATTCGAGCTGGCGCACATTGCCCGGCCAACTGTAGTCCATCATCACGCGTCTCGTATCAGGCATCAGCCCGCGCACGAGCCGCGAAGTGTTGCGCGTGTGCTTCTTCAAAAAATAATCAATAAGCACAGGAATGTCGTCGTGTCTTTCACGAAGCGGCGGCACATCAACCGAGAGCACGTTGATGCGATAGTAAAGGTCGTCGCGGAAACGTCCGTCTGCGACCATCGCGCGCAAGTCTCTGTTCGTCGCGGCGACAACGCGCACGTCAATCTTAATCGGGCGAATGCCGCCGACGCGACGAATCTCCCGCTCCTGCAAAGCGCGCAGGAGCTTCGCCTGCATCCCGATGTCCAGCTCCGCAATCTCGTCAAGAAAGAGCGTGCCGCGATCTGCGACTTCAAAGAGACCTTTCTTTTCGGCGTGCGCGCCTGTGAAAGAGCCTTTCTCGTGGCCGAAGAGTTCGGATTCAAGAAGGTTCTCGTTAATCGCGGCGCAGTTGACGGCTTGAAACATTTCTGTCGCGCGCGGGCTTTGGTTGTGAATAGCACGCGCGATTAACTCTTTGCCCGTGCCAGATTCGCCGCGAATCAAAACGGTTGAGTTTGAGCGAGCCACTTTCAAAATCATCTTCTTGACAGCTTCCATTTCCGCAGAAGCCGAGATGATCTCAACATCCAGTGCGTCCAGGCGTGCGAGCGCGCGGCGAATCGTATCAAGGAGCGTGTCGCGGTCGTAAGGCTTTTGCAGATAGTCGAACGCGCCGCGCCTGAGAGCCTCTTTCGCGGAATCAATCGAGCCGTGCGCCGTCAGGAGTATGACGATGATGGAAGAGTCCTGAGCCAGCAGGTGCTGCAACAGCTCTATGCCGTCCATCCCCGTCATCATCAAATCCGTGAGGGCCAGATCAAAGCGACGGTCTTTGGCAAACTTCAAAGCAGCTTCGCCTGATGAAGCCGTCGTCACGTCATAGCCTTCGCTCGTCAAAATCATTTCCAGAATTTCGCGCTGCGACTTTTCATCGTCAACAACCAGAATGCTCTTTCGTGCCATAAGCTAAATGATGAATGAAAAGCTGTCCGTGGTCCGTAGTCAGTGGTCCGTTGTTTT
>JBAWGU010000847.1:0-7541 GCA_049593215.1 Pyrinomonadaceae bacterium | reverse complement strand
CGCAAAGACGCAAAGAAGAACGCGAAAGCGTTGAGAGCTTCAACACCCTTGCGTGCTTTCCTTTGCGTCTTTGCGCCTTTGCGTGAAATCGCTTGTCTCATTATTATTCATGTCTCTTGATGATTCTTCAATTCAACAATCAACGCCATCAGCCTATGGAGTCTAAACGATGCGCCTCTTAACCTGCGCCCTGCTGCTAATCGTCATGTCTCTTCTAATCTCTTCTTCAATTAAAGCTCAAAACAGTTCCGACGGCGCGGAGCTTCACGCCCTCTTTGCAAAAGAATGGGACTACGTGATGGAGCACAGCCCGACGTTTGCTTCCGAACTCGGAGACCGTCGCTGGAATGATCGCTGGCCCGACCTGAGCCTTGACGCTCTGAAAAAAGAGAACGAGCACAACGCAGACGCGCTCGCTCGTCTTCACCAAATTGATCGCAGCAAGCTCGGCCCGCAGGACCAGTTAAACTATGACCTCTTCGAGAAGGAGTACGGCAGCCGTGTAGAAGCGTACAGCTATCGTCTCTACCTCCTGCCCGTTAATCAACGCGGAGGGATACAGACGGCGGACGACCTCTCTGATTCTCTGCGCTTCGAGACCGTCAAAGATTACGAAGACTGGATTGCGCGCCTTCGCGCCTTTCCTTCCTACATGGACCAGACCACCGCGCTCATGCGTGAAGGCGCGCGCGCGCACATCATCTGGCCCAGAGTAGTCATGCAGCGCGTCACCGCGCAGATTGACAAGCAGATTGTCGAGCGAGCAGACGCCAGCCTCTTCTACAAACCTTTCAAAACTTTTCCATCATCCATTTCTCAAGCAGACCGCGACCGGCTCTCGCGCGAAGCTCAAACAGCAATCTCTTCAAGCGTCATCCCCGCCTTCAAACGCTTCAGGCAATTTTTCGTTGACGAATACCTGCCCGCCTCGTTCGCGGAAGTCGGCGCATGGCAGATGCCGCAGGGCGAAGAACTCTACGCCTTTCTCGCGCGCCGCGAGACGACAACCAAACTGACGCCGCGCGAGATACACGAGCTTGGCCTCAAAGAAGTCGCGCGCATACGCGCAGAGATGCAGGCCGTGATGAACAGGGTCGGATTCAAAGGCACGCTGCAAGAGTTTTTCAAATACCTTCGCACAGACCCGCGCTTCTTCTACAAAACCCCTGAAGAACTCTTTGAAGCCTACGCCGCGATGGCAAAAAGCATTGATCCCAAACTCGTCAAAGTCTTCAAGACTCTGCCGCGCATCCCTTACGGCGTCGAGCCAATTCCAACGTCAATCGCGCCCGACACCACCACAGCCTACTATCGCCAACCCGCCGCCGACGGCTCTCGCGCAGGCACATACTTCGTCAATCTATACAAACCCGAATCGCGCCCACGCTGGGAGATGATGGCGCTCTCTTTACATGAATCCGTGCCCGGCCATCATCTGCAAATTGCGCTCGCAATGGAGCAGGGCGACCTTCCAAACTTTCGTCGCTACGGCGGCTACACGGCGTTCGTCGAAGGCTGGGGTCTCTACGCCGAATCGCTCGGCGAAGAGATGGACCTCTACATAGATCCATATGCAAAGTTCGGCCAACTCACTTACGAGATGTGGCGTGCCGTCCGTCTGGTCGTTGATACAGGGATGCACTACATGCACTGGGACCGCCAGCGCGCCATCAACTTCTTTCTTGAGAACGCCGCCAAGTCCGAACTCGACGTAACGAACGAGATTGACCGCTACATCTCAGACCCCGCTCAGGCTCTCGCATACAAGATCGGCCAACTCAAGATTAAAGAACTGCGCGCACGCGCGTCGCGTGAGATGGGACCAAAGTTTGACCTGCGCGAATTTCATGATGTTGTGTTGCGCTCCGGCGCAGTGCCTCTTGATGTGCTTGAAAGAAATGTGAATGAGTGGATAACCTTGCAGAAACAGAAACAACCTTGAAAGAGATGGAAGAAGAATTAACTGCATGGCTGCCTGACCTGCTCTACACAGGAAAGAGTTTTGAGAGTGGGCTGGCGTTGGTCTGCGCGAGCGGCGGGCAGATTAAAAATTTTGTGCGCGAGGAAGAGTTGAATGATTTTGATGGCGGCGTCGTTCATCTACAGGGGCGTGCGCTGCTGCCCGGCCTCGTCAACGCTCATTCACATGCGTTTCAGCGAGTCATTCGCGGGCGCACGGAGCGTCGCACTTCTCGCTCCGCAGATTCTTTCTGGACATGGCGCGAGATGATGTACAGCGCGGCGACGCGGCTCTCGCCCGAAGACATCTACGACGCGTCGCGCATGGCTTTTCTCGAAATGGCTCTCGGCGGCATCACTGCGGTCGGAGAGTTTCACTACATTCATCGAACACCGGAAGGCGAAGAGTATGCGGACGCGAATGAGATTGCGAAAGAGGTTGTGCGCGCCGCGCGAGATGTGGGATTGCGTATCGCGCTGCTGAGAGTGGCCTACGCGCGCTCAGGATTTCAGACTGAGCCGAACGCGAGACAGTTGCGATTCATCGAAGCCGAGCCGGAAGTTTATTTGAAGCACATCGAAAGTTTGATAAGCGATCTTAAGAAGATTGCTGACGGGGGCGCGTGGGCGGGCGTTGCGCCGCATAGCGTGCGCGCCGTGCCGCTTGATTATCTTCGTCAGGTTGTCGGGTTCGCGGGTGAACGAAAACTTCCCGTCCACATGCACGTTGCGGAACAACCTGCGGAAGTTAAAGCTTGCACGGAGGAGCACGGGCGCACGCCTGTCGCTTTGCTTGATGCGGAAGGTCTGTTGGGCGAGCGCTTCACGGCAGTTCATGGTATTCACGTCACTGCGGAGGAAGCGCGTGCGCTCGCGCGTGCGAAATCTTTTGTCTGCGCGTGCCCGACGACTGAGCGCAACTTAGGCGACGGCATCGTGCCCGCCGATCTTCTCTTCAAAGAGGGCGTGCGTATCTCGCTCGGCACGGATAGCCACGCGCAGATTGATCTGCTCGAAGACGCGCGTGAGCTTGAATACCATATGCGGCTGCAAAAGCTTGAGCGCGTTGTGCTGGCAGATGAGGAAGAGACGGGCGATTCATCTCTTGCCGCGCGCCTCTTCGATTGCGCGACGCTCGGCGGGGCGTTGAGCATCGGCGCGTCTTCAGGAAAACTCGAACAGGGTCGTCCCGCAGATTTTTTCACCGTCGCACTCGATGATCCTTCAATCGCGGGCGCATCGCCGGATGATCTTCTTGCAAGCATCGTCTTTTCATCAACGCGAGCGTCTGTGCGCGAAGTCTTCGTCGGCGGGAAGCAGATTGTCGAAGATGGGCAGCATCTTTTACAGCAGGAGATTGTGCAAAGATTTGGCGCGCTTCAGAAAAGATTGTGGGAATAAGAAATTTGTCCGTAGTCAGTTGTCCGTTGTTTTAATTTTCATTTAAGTTGAATCTTTATCTTTAAGATTCATTTCACCCATGACGAACAACGGACAACTGACTACGGACAACGGACAATTAATAATGAAAGTCGAAGAAACATTAACCGAACTCGTTCGCATAAATTCCGTCTCGGCAAATTCAAACGGAGAGATTATCGCTTATCTTTCAAAGCGCGCCGAAGCTTTAGGCTTCAGCACGAGGCTGTTGTCTTACACGGATGAGCGCGGCGTCGAAAAGTTGAACTTGATTGCGTTAGCGGGTGCGTCTGATTCTGATGTTGAGCTTGCGCTCGTCGGGCATACGGACACTGTGCCGTTTGATTCTGCGTGGGCGGATGCTTTGCAGTTGACGGAGCGCGACGGGAAACTTTACGGGCGCGGAGCGTGCGATACGAAAGGTTTCATTGCGGCTGCGCTCAACGCAGTTGAAAAGACTGGTGTGGAAAATCTGCGCCGCCCGCTTGCGCTTATCTTTACTGCGGACGAAGAGGTTGGATGTCTGGGGGCGAAGCATCTAGCGGCAGCGCGTGCGCTCGGAGCGCGTTACGCCGTTGTGGGTGAGCCGACATCTTTGCAGCCGATGCGTGCGGGCAAGGGTTACTGTCTGGCGGAAATAATTGTGCGTGGGCGCGAAGGCCACAGCGCGTATCCTGCGCTCGGGGCCAGCGCAATCTTTCGCGCGGCGCGTCTGGTCAAGCGTATCGAAGAGATTGCGCTGCGGCTCAAAACGGAAAACCTGCGCGCGGAGTTTGACCCGCCTTACACGACGCTCAACGTCGGGCTGATTCAAGGCGGGACGGCTAAAAACATCATTGCGGGTGAATGTCGTTTCACGCTCGAATGGCGGCCTGTGCCGGGACAGGCGACGGCGCACGCGCTCTCGCTTGTTCGCGCGGCTGTGGAAGATGAAAAGATGTTGGACGCGGATTTCGATTGCGGCTTGATTGCCACACGCCTTGATGGGAGCATGGAGACGCGCGCTGATTCGCCTTTAGTAAAATTGATGGAAGAAGCGAGCGGCAAATCTTCGGGCACAATCGCCTTTGGCACGGAAGCGCCGCAGATGGCTGAGCTTGGCGCTGAAGCCGTTGTCTTTGGTCCCGGCAACATTCGCGTCGCGCATCGCACGGGCGAGTTTGTGCCCGTCGAAGAGTTGCACAAGTGCGTTGAGATTCTTTCACGCGCTATCGAACATTTTTGCGGTTGAACCTTTTCTTTGCGCCTCCAGCGCGAGCCTATCTCACGCCGGAGGCGCAAAGGACAAGTCATTCTAGGTTGCCGATTACAACTTTTGTCGGATTCATTCTACAATCCGATGTACGCTGGCAATGGAAGCGGGAATCACAAAGAGCGTTTGGAGTTTGAAAGATTTACTAACAGCTTAGGAGAAGATGATGGAATACACTATTCTTAAAGAGTCAACGTTTGATAGGTTAATAATAACGGTCAGTCAGTACATTAACAACGGTTGGCGACCACAAGGCGGTGTTGCTGTTGATGGATATACTAACTTTTACCAGGCTATGGTGAAGGGTTAGCAGCGCAGATTTAGGACACCACCGAAATTCGCTATCATTGAATGGACAACGAACAAGCGCGTGAGTTGCATCTTGCCTTGTTATGTCTGAGACTGTTTTGAAAGTGAAGTTGTATGATGTATAGAAGTTTGAGGCCGCGCCTTTCCGCATTAATAATCACATTCGTTTTTCTTTCCTGCTGCTTATCTCTCGCTCATGCGCAATCGAAAGAGACACCGCTCACGAGTCAGGAGCTGGTTAAGCTGCTCTATCAATTTCACGATCATCCGAATCAGAAGAGTGAGATTATTGAAGAGATCAGGCGGCGCGGGTTGGGGTTTGAATTGACGCAGGGGTTGCGCTCCGTGGTTGCGACGAAGAGTGGAAATGATGCTGAACTGCGGCGAACGATTGAAGAGGCTGCGCGGCGTCGCGTGAATCCTGCGATTGCCGCGCCTCCTTCGGAAACGGAGGCGCGCGATGTTCTGGCGCAATCGAAAGCGGCGACGCTCGCGGCTGTTCAGGCCATGCCCGACTTCATCGTCAAGCAGCAGATCACAAGGTCTTACGCTTACAACAACACGAACAACTGGTCTGTCGCTGATCGTTTGACCGTCGCTGTCAGTTATAGAGCGAGCGCGGGCGAAGAGTATAAGCTGATGGCAGTTAATGGAATGCCCACAAGCGCAGACAGCGCGAAAGAGGGACAGACTTATGAGCAGGTCGGCGGGACGAGTTCGACCGGCGAATACGTTTCGATGCTCTCCGCGCTCTTTCAGGACGAGTCGCGCACGGAGTTTAAGGCAGTTGACACGGACACGCTGCGCGGACGGCGAGCCATCGTCTATGAGTTTGAAGTATTGAAGCCTTTTTCGCATCTGAGTCTGAAAGCGAAAGGTCTCGGGCTGGGTGAGCAGGAGACCATCACCGGACATCGCGGGCGAGTCTGGATTGATCGTGAGACGTTCCGCATCCTCCGCCTCGAAGACATTTCAACGGAGATTCCTAAAGATTTTCCCATCGTCGCCGCGAGCAGCCTTGTTGATTATGATTGGGTGACGATTGCGGAGAAGCAGTATCTTCTGCCGACGCGCGCAGATATTGTGCTCGGAGGCCGTCAGAGCAATCAAATCATCCAGAGCCGCAACGAGATTCGCTTTCGCAACTACCAGAAGTTTGGCACGGAAGTGAAGATTACTGAAGACACGGATTTTAGCGATATGGACGAGAAGCCTGAAGAGAAGCCGAAGGAGAAGAAAGAAAAACCGTAAGCACAGGGCGAGCCATGAAATCAAAATCAGTCTTGATAGTTAAGCTTTCATCTCTGGCGATTCTTTTAATCGCATCGTTTGCATCGCAAACTTTCGCGCAGGCAGAGCGTCGTCCTGAGCAGGATTATCTCGTTTACGTTGTCGCGGAATCCGCAGACAAGATTGCTTTGATACGTTTCGGGCCGAAGGGCGCGCGTGTGGACCATGAATTGACGACGGGAGACATGCCTTCCGACATAGACGGGCCGCACGGCCTTGTCTTCTCGCCCGATAAGCAGTTCTATTACGTCTCCATTGCGCACGGGCGTCCGAACGGCACGGTGTTGAAATATTCCGTCAAGGATGATGCGGTTGTCGGGCGCGCGACGTTGGGGATGTTTCCGGCAACGATGGACGTGACGCCTGACGGCAACTTGCTCTTCGTCGTCAACTTTAATTTGCACGGCGACATGATTCCCTCTTCCGTCTCCGCAGTTCTCACGGACGGCATGTTAGAAGTTAAGCGCATACAGACTTGCACAATGCCGCACGGCTCGCGCATCAACCCGCAGGGCACGAAGCAGTATTCGGCGTGCATGATGGACGACATGCTGGTCGAGATAGACACGCACACGCTACAGGTCTCGCGCCATTTTCTTTTAACCAAGGGCAAAGAGATGGGCATGACGGGTGCGCCGAAAGTTGGCGGCGCTCAGATGGCTATGAAGCCCGGGCAGAAGATGATGGACATGGGCGGCCACGGCATGGAGCCGCCAAAGCCCGGCGACGTTTCATGCTCGCCCACTTGGGCGCAGCCTTCTGCGGACGGCTCTTCCATCTTCGTCGCGTGCAACAAGTCGAGCGAGATTGTCGAAGTCAACGCCAGCACGTGGAAACTCGTGCGCCGCATCCCCGCGCGTGCGGGTGTTTATAATCTTGCAGTGACGAAGGATGGCCGTTATCTGCTCGGCACAAACAAACGCGACCAGTCCGTTTCAATCTATGAAATCAAAACGTGGCGAGAGCTTGCGCGCATCCCGACCAAGAGAAAAGTTCTGCACGGCGTCGTCGTCTCGCCTGACAATCGCTACGCTTTCATCTCCGTCGAAGGCATAGGGTCTGAGCCGGGCACAGTCGAGATCATTGACATGGCGACGATGAAGACTGTGGCGACTGTTGATGTTGGAGAAGAAGCTGCCGGGATAGATTTCTACAAAACAGAGCCTGCGAAATAAGCGGCCCTCTTATCACTCAATTAAAGTATTTCGTCACACGATTCAGGCATCTTGTCCCAAAGATGTTTGCCGTCTTCTGAAAAACAGTTATCGTTGAGACCCCGCAAGCATCCCTATATCAGCTTGCGATTGAGTGC
>JBAWGU010000846.1:0-7801 GCA_049593215.1 Pyrinomonadaceae bacterium | reverse complement strand
GCTGCCGCCTTCGATGCGTTTCATGCGACGGTTGACCATGGCCTCGCGCCGCATGTTGCGTAGTTTGTTCAACTGTTCAGGAGTGAGAACGCGGCGTATGCGAATCTCCGTGAGAGCGCGCATCTGGCGTGCGGCAGCCTGAGCTTCTGCAAACTCGCGCGCACGCGCATTCACTTCCGCTTCGTTCGGATTGTCCGAATCAATCGCCTCGTCCAGAGACCTTTGCGCGCGGCGAAGGCGCTGGTTGACCCTCTGCCGCTCATCTTTGTTCTCGTTATAAATCGTTCTGATCTTCTCAATCTGGTCTGGAGACAAATCCAGATCGCCAATCTGTTTGCGAATCTGGTCGCCCTGAACGTTTGCCGCCTGTCCCTCATCAACAGCCTCCGGCGCGTTAGCATTCTGCGCGCGCGCAGGCGTCTGCGAAAAGACGAAGAGAAGCAAAGACAACGCAAGGAGAGACAGGGGTACGCTTTGCTTGCCCGTTGCTGTTTTCATTTCCATAGTCCTCTCAAAACTTCTAAACGCAGCTACTTTATCTTTAACTGCACGGCCTCTCGCGCCATGCTTTCAACTACGCTTAATTCGACTCGCTGCCTAAAACATCCGAGAGGCGCGGCAGATCGTCTTCATCCTTTGATGCGGCGAGGCCCAAATCTTCTGCCAACTGCTCACGCTCCTGCGCGGTCAGAGGATGAACGCTTCGCTTAGGCGCGACAGGCGAGGGGCTGCTCTTCGCAACTGTGACAGGGGGCGCGACCGCATTGCGTTTCTCTTTTGTGCGGACAGTTGAGCCATTGTTGTTTGCGACGGTCGCAGTTGATTGAGAAGCATCCTGTTGTCTCTGATATTCCGCCAGCTTATCTTGAGCGCGTTTTTCGGCCAGCGCGTTCATCTCCTGCTCTGTGTATCTCCTCTCAGTTGTCACGTCCTGCGAAGCGACAGTCGGCGCTTGCTTATGCGAAAGTCTGTAGATAGCGATTACCGCAAGCACGCAAAACAGAATCGAAGCGCAAGCCGTCGCTGCGCGCAACCACGCGGGCGAGAGCGTAAAGAACTCGCGCAACGCTGCGAGCGCGGAACGCTTCCTCTCGCTCAAGCTACTGATGACGGCGGGAGCGGGAGTTGTAACGAATGGCGTAGAGTTGAACGCGCCGAGCGATTCATCGCGCCATTCGACGATCTGTTCACGCACCTCGCCGAACGCTGCAAACTCTTCACGGCACGCGGCGCAGTGTTGCATGTGGTCCTGAAAATCGCGCGCTTCTGCTGCGCTCGCCTCGTTGTAGAGATAAGCAACCATCTCATCTGAACGCGCGCAAGTGTTTGTCCCTAAAAATTCTTTCATCTCATTCTCCGCCAACTGCGGCGGCCTCCGCTCCATGCTTTTCGAGCCGCATACGCAACTGCTTGAGCGCAGTGTAGAGCCTGCTCTTCACAGTGCTCAAAGGAAGCTCTAAGACTTCCGCAATCTCCTGAAACGTCAATTCCTCGAACTCCTTCATCACAACCACCTGCCGCAACTCCGAGGGAAGGGAGTTGACAGCGCGTCTCACGGCCTGTGTCCTCTCATGTTCCTCAACCAGACGCGCAGGCGTCTCGCGCGCTGGCGCGGCAAATGAAGCAGCGTGCTTCTCTTCTTCATCTTCGAGCGCGGATTCTGAACGAACCTTCGCGCGACGCTGGCGCGTGATGCACTGGTTGACGGCGATACGGTGCAGCCATGAAGAGACTTTCGCTTCGCCGCGAAAACCGCGCAGGTTGCGAAAGGCCGCGATGAAAGTCTCTTGCGTCGCATCTCTCGCATCCTCTTCGCGCCCGAGCATCCCGAATGTCAAAGCAAAGATACGACGCTCCCAGCGACGCACGATCTCGCCGAAAGCCTCCGCATCGCCGTTGAGCGCCTGCTGTACGATCTGCTCGTCGCTCGTCGCCGTCTCCATCCTTATTCACGCCGTGTGCTGGCGGCATCCTCTTAAGAGCGTCTCCCCGCGAGTCTGCCAGCGCACTGAAACAGCCCTGTGCGCTCAACCCTTTAGACGCATCCAGCCGGAATTAAGTCTGTAAAAGTATCGCACAAAAAGTATCGCACAGTTTTGGTTTTCGGGTTGAGGGTTCACGCAAAGGCGCAAGAAAAGAAAAACTAAAGAGGGCAAAGAACTGCTCAACCCTTTGGTCTTTCTCTTCTTTGCGCCTCCAGCGTGAACCTTCAAGTCTCGACAGTTTGCTTCTTCAGAGCAATCCAAAGGCCCGTAATGTAAGCTTTTCTTAAACCATTTCAATAATTAAACGATTCTGAAATTTGTTGACAACGGCTGTGCGGATTCGTAGTATAAATTGTGCGGGATTGCTCTTTCAGGCAATCCGTCACAACGGTTCAATCAAGCCTGCCTAAGTCTTGTTTACATAGAAATCTCGAATTGGCTCGTTCATCCACGAATCATCAATGCTGGAAAGTTTAGGGCGGATACGCCTGCTCTACATTGTTTTAGGCGTCCTGCTGCTGGTTGGTTTGATGCCGCTTGCGCTGGCAGGCGCGCTGCTCTCCAATCGCAGTGCGGAAGAGCTGCGCTCCGTCGAAGGGCGCTATCAGGCGCAGCTTGTGCAGGACAAGGCGCGGCAGATTGAGCTTTACGGGCAACGCTACCGCGATGTGGTGACGGGCCTCGCGCGTGCCTTCGAGCTTTCAGGCGGAATCAAAACTTTGAATGATGCGGGTTCCGATGTGCGTCTGCAAAAAACTTTGCAGGAAGACCCGAACCTGATTGCGCTCGCGATCTGGCCCGTGCAGGGAGAACTCCATAGAGCTTTTCAGCCGGACGTGATCAAGCGCGATGAGGTTGACGAGCGTGTCAATGAAGTGCTGGCGCGCATGAGCGGGCGCGGTCTGGTTGTGAGCCGTCCGCAGATTATTCGCTCGGCTCAGGAGATGGGAATTACCATCGCTGCGCCTGTGATGGGCGGCGCAAACGGTAACGAAGTCGTCGCCGCAGTCGTCGCCGTGATCTCCTTCAGAGAAGTCTTCAAGTCTGTGCAATTGACGACGGGGAAAAGTGAGCAGGAGCTACTTAACGCGGGCTTGCCCGTCGTGTTCGTCGTTGATAAAGAGGGACGCGCTGTGGCGCACCCGGACGAGCACGTTGCTTTCTCCGGTCGCCCGATGACAGACCTCAAGGTTGTGCAGGATTGGTTGGAGACGGGCGCGCAGGTCCAGTCTGCGCTCGCGCCGTTTACGGTCGTGCGCGATGGGCGCAAGTTTGAGATGCTCGGCTCGTATGCGACGGCTGAGCTTGACAGCAACGCGCCGCTCGGCGTGATTGCGATTCAGGATGAAGCGAGCGCGCTCACCTCAGTGGCAGACATGCGCCGTCAAACCTTGCTCATCAGTTTTGTGGCGGCAGTCTTTGCGCTGATGATCGGTTTCTTCTTTGCGAAGAAGTTGACAGAGCCTGTGCAGGAGTTGGCGGCGGGCGCGCAGCGTCTGGCGAGCGGAGATTTCTCGCAGCGCATCAACGTGCGCGACCGCACGGAGATTGGCGAACTCGGCAACGCGTTCAACCTGATGACAGATCAGATTGAAAGCTTCATCAACGACCTGCAACGCTCGGCTAACGAAAACCGCGAACTCTTCCTCGGCACAATTAAAGCTCTCGCCGCAGCCATTGACGGCAAAGACCCCTACACACGCGGCCACTCCGAAAGAGTCTCGCGCTTCTCAATGGCGATTGCGCAGGGGATGGATTTGCCGGACGACGAGATTGAAAAAATTAGAATCAGCGCGCTCCTGCACGATGTGGGCAAGATTGGGATTGACGACAAGGTTTTGAAGAAGCCTGCTGCGCTGACGGACGAAGAGTTTGAGATTATGAAGTCGCACCCGCAGAAGGGCTACAAGATCATGTCGCAGATTCCGGCGATGAAAGAGTTTCTGCCGGGCATGTACATGCACCACGAGATGATTAACGGGCAAGGCTACCCGCAGGGCTTGAAGGGCGAAGAGATTCCTGTGATGGCGCGCATCGTCTCTGTCGCAGACACCTTCGATGCGATGACGACGGATAGACCTTATCAAAGAGCCATGAAATTTGAAGACGCGGTTGAGCGCATCAAGAGCTTTGTCGGAACGCGTTACTGCGAGCGCGTCGTCGCCGCTCTCGTTGCGGCCTGCGAGTCCGGACAGATTGCGCCGGGCCGCGTGCGCTTGAAGCCGCGCGCAAAAGATTTGAATTCAAAAGCGGTAAACCCGCCACCATCCAACCCGGCACAGTCTTCCGTTCCAACTCAAGTTTCCTGAAGCTATCTCACACCGGAAACAGGCTATAGATCAGCCCGGGCGCAACAGGCGACTGTTCGCGCTCCGGTCTTGCTCTATCCTTTAAACTATTACTCAACGTATTCCTAAAGATAAGCGAGAGAATGTTTTGAAGCGGGTGAGAGAAATACTGTCTTCAGTAGTATTTTCTTGACAGTAAAGCGATAAGAGATTAAATTGGGCCTGCCTTATCAAGCACGTCCTGATCGAGTGAACGCTGGTGTTAAGCGCTTCCGCTCAATCCTTATGGACAACTTTATCAATCATGTCTGGCCGAGTGGTTGTCCACGCATTCCTCTACTTGCGCCGAACTAAGTCACACATTCTTGAACCGGGATCGAGCAAAGGGGTTTGGTCTTCATAATCAAAAGACGCTTTGGTTCTAAGCCATAGCATTTTTAAGAGTTGTGTGTCCCGTCATGGCGGTTTGGAGTCTTTCTCAGTTGCCGACCCGAATTGTCCTAACCTGTTCGACTGAATCGGAGTATTCAACATGAAAACCAGTTTCAGAACTTACGTCTTTCTTATCACATCCTTTTTAACCATTGCCGGTATGGTTTTGCCCCCTCAAGCCTTCATCAGTCAGAATGGAAGAGACGCGAGCGCAAAAAATGGCTCAGACCCTGACGAGGTAACTACTCCAACCGCTCTCTTGAGTAAACGACGAGGCGCATCCTCCGGGAATAGATCGGGCGCGTCAAAGAATTCAAAAGACCTGTTCGCGCAAACCTTTCTGGCAGACAAGAACAAGAATGCCACGCTCAACTCCGCTCTGCGCGAACAGTCTCTACAGGCACAGGGCATCGAAGCCGTCACGTCCTCCATCACGCCGGTCATCCCCGCAGAGTTTAACGGCGATCTTCGTCATCTGCCGCAAGCTGTACGTTCAAAGCCGAAGACAGAGCTTGAATTGAGAGAGCCGACAGCCGGGCTTGATGGTCCGGAGGGAGAAGGCGGTCAGGATTCAGGGGTCAACAATATTCCAACGGCAAATATGCCTGCTCCGATTCAAAACTTTGACGGTCTGGCTTTTAATACGGCAGTGACCGGAGGCACAGCAGGAGCGGGCTGGCCACCCGACATCAACGGCGATGTCGGCTCAAGTCACTACATCGAATCTGTCAACGATGCTTATGCTATCTACAGCAAAACGACTGGCACGCAGCTCGCCGCCTTCACGGAAAATTCGCTCTTCTCAAACGGGACGAGGCCGGGAGGCATGACGGGAACGGGAACGCTCTGCGACACAGACAGTTTCGGTGATCCGGTCGTCGTCTATGACCAGTTTGCTGATCGCTTCATTCTCACCAACTTCGCTTTCGTCCTTGTTGGCGCGAATCAGATTCCGCCGACCTACCAGTGCTTTGCCGTCTCGAAGACCAGCAATCCTGTCACGGGCGGCTGGTGGCTTTATGCCGTACAGATAGATACAAACGCGGCGGGCCAGCCTCCGACAGGCACGCTCGGCGACTATCCCAAGTTCGGCAACTGGAACGACGGCTGTTTGTACATGGGAGCCAACGCATTCGCCGCGTCAGGCGCTTACTCCGGGCAGATAGTCGCCTCGTTGAACAAGAGCGATATGGAAAACGGCTTGCCTCTCACCGCATCGTTAGCTTTTATCAGCACAACCGGGAACCCTTTCACGATGATCCCAAGTAACCTGAGCGGCGCGAGAGGAGCAGCCTTTGTGCCCCCGTCCGGCACGCCCAATTACTATGTCAACGAATTCAACTCGGGCAGCACTTTGCAGGTGAGAAAATTTACGCCGGGCACAACGCCCAAGCAATGTGGCGGCGGCGGCACGATTGGCTCGGCTACGACTGTGACTCACGCCTCTTACACCAATCCGAACGCCGTTCCCCAACCGGGCACAGCACAGACACTCGATTCGCTTGACCGCAGGATCATGCAAAAGGTGCAGTATCGCAGAGTGGGCGCAGCCGAATCTGTCTGGGTCGTGCATACCGTGAGGTCTGCCGCCGGTTCTACCAGGCGTCCGCACTGGATGCAGCTTGATGTCACTGCTGGCGTAGTCGCAGCCACACCCGTTCAGGAGCAAATCTATGCGCCCGACACGACGCTCAATCGCTGGATGGGCAGCCTTGCCGTTGACCATCTCGGCAACATGGCGCTCGGCTACAGCACCTCGAATGGAACATCCCCGAACTTCCCGAGCATCCAATACGCCGGGCGGCTCGTCACCGATCCGGTAAACACTTTGCCTCAGGCTGAACAGTTGCTCTTCGCCGGTACAGGTTCACAAACCGCCAACAATCGCTGGGGCGATTATACTTCGATGAGCGTTGACCCCGTTGACGATTGTACCTTCTGGTACACGAATGAGTACTACGTCGCAGGGGACGGGAACAACTGGCACACGCGCATCGGCTCGTTCAAATTCCCGACCTGTACGGGCTTCCCGACAGCCGCAGATGCCAACATCGCCGGACAGGTGCTTGACAGCACGGGCGCTCCGCTCGGCGGCGTCAGCGTCACCTTGAGCGGACCTGCGAAGTCTCTGCGGGCAGTGACGGACAGCGCAGGCTCTTACTCCTTCAGTGGATTAAAGGCTGGCGATTTCTACTCTGTCTCGCCATCTTTAGCCAACTACAGCTTCAGTCCTGCCAATCGCTCCTTCTCGCTCGGCGCAAACGTGACGGATGCCGGATTCACTGCTGAAGCGCAGTCTGTCGCTTCTGCCAATGCGATAGACACGGCAGACTATTTCGTCCGCCAGCACTATCTTGACTTCCTCGTTCGTGAGCCTGATCTGGACGGCTTGATGTATTGGAGCGATCAGATTGCGCAGTGCGGGGTTGATGAGCAATGCATTCATAATCGTCGCATTGATGTCTCTGCCGCCTACTTCATCGAAGCCGAGTTTCAGCAGACAGGCTCTTTCGTTTATGGACTTTACCAGGCGAGTTACGGACGCAATCCGAAATTTGGTGAGTTCATGCCTGACCGGAGCATGGTTGTCGGCGGAGCGAATCTTGAGCAGAGCAAGGCTGCCTTTGTTGATTCATGGGTCGCGCGCGCTTCGTTCAAAGCGGAGTATCCTGATTCACTCTCCAATTCGTCCTTCGTCAACAAGCTCTTCGACACGGCAGGGCTTGCAGGCTATCAGGCAGAGCGACAGAGTTACATTAATGCTCTTAACAACGGCGGCACACGCTCACAGGTCTTGCGCGGCATCATTGATAGCAATGACTTCAGAGCGAAGGAGTACAACCGTGCGTTCGTGTTGATGGAATACTTCGGCTATCTGAGGCGCGACCCGGATCAGGAAGGTCTGGACTTCTGGGTCAACGTCCTTAACAGCCGCGAGCCGAACAACTATCGCGGCATGGTCTGCTCGTTTATCACCTCTGCCGAATATCAGAAGAGGTTCAGCTCAGTAGTCACGCACACCAATCAGGAGTGCGGGCAGTAGTAAGAGCCGCAAACAGACGCGTGGAAAAAGGGAGGGGCGAGTCAAGAGTTTGG
>JBAWGU010000845.1:0-6933 GCA_049593215.1 Pyrinomonadaceae bacterium | reverse complement strand
GAAATTTTCCGCGCTCGCGCGTAGCTACGACAGGATTCAACAGGCAAAGACCGAACCGAAGCGGCGCGAGATACTCGCCGCGCTCTTTCGCAAAGCTGACAGAAAGACTCTGGAAGCGATGGCGCATTTCACGGTCGGCGAAGTCGTCAAGCCTGAGCTAAGCGACGCTCTCGGCATTGGGCCGGGCACAATCCGCAACGCGCTCAGCGAAATCTCAGGCAAGGACGCGGGCGAGATTGACAGGGAAGTGCAGCGCACAGGCGACATGAGCGAAGTGGTCTCTTCGCTCGTTAAAGGCTCTGACAAATTAGGAGTTGATGAGTTGTGGCGGCGCGTCAACCAGATGGTGACGAAGGCGGAAGACCGCTTGAGTTTCGTCAAGTACGTTTTTAAGAACACGACGCGCGACGGCGCAAAATATTTTACAAGGATGATTCTCAAACAGATGCGTATCAACGTCGGCTACGGCTCTCTGGTGCGCGCGATTGCCGAAGCGTTCAGTGTTGAAGCAACTGCTGTCGAGCATCTCTACACCATGACGAACGACATCGGTCTCGCCGCCGTGCGCGCGCGCGAGGGCCGGAAGAGTTTAGAGAGAGCTGGCCCCGCGCTCTTTCGTCCTTATCAATTTATGAACGCGCAGAAGGTTGACGACCCTGCGGAGATTTTTGAGACGCTCGAAGGCAAGCAGATAATTTTTGAAGTTAAGTATGACGGCGCGCGTTTGCAGATTCATCTGAAACGGGGACGAAAGCCTGAGATTCGTCTCTATTCAAGACGGCTCAACGACGACACGGCGGCGATGCCCGATATCGTTGATGCTTTAGGCAAAGCGTGGCGTGGCGGCGACGCAATCCTTGAAGGCGAAGCTGTCGCGTATGACCCGACGCTCGGCAAGAAGCAGGCGTTTCAGGCTGTCCTGATGCGACTGGGGCGCGTGCATGGCATTGAAGAGAAGGCGCGTGAGATTCCGCTCGTCCTCTACCTCTTCGAGTTGCTCTATCACGCCGGCGAGGATTTGATGAACGTGCCGCAGGCTGAGAGGCGCAAGCGGCTTGAGAAACTTTTTAGCACAACCGAGCGCGTGAAGATGACTGAAGCGATTGTGACGGACAAGACCAGCGAGCAGGAAAAGTTTTTCAAAGCTGCGATTAAAGCGGGGCACGAAGGCTTAGTTGCGAAAGACCCTGACGCCGTTTACAGACCGGGCAAACGCACGGACGCATGGATGAAGATTAAGCCTGCGTTTGAGACTCTGGATGTTGTGGTGGTCGGCGGCATCTGGGGTTCCGGACGCAGGCGCGGTACGCTCTCAAGCTTAGTCGTTGCCGTGCGAGACGAAAATGAGTTTAAGACTGTCGGCAAAGTCGGGACAGGATTTTCGGAAGAGATGTTGAGAGAGCTGACGGCGAAGCTTGAGCCGAAGATTATCACTGCGCGCGGGCACCACGTCGAGATTGAACCCGAAATGGTCATCGAGGTTGATTTTCAGGATATACAGAAGACGAAAGCTTACACCTCAGGCTATGCCCTGCGCATCCCGCGCTTCAAACGCGAGCGCATAGACAAAAGCACGCGCGAAGCCGACACGCTCGAACGCTTGAAGAGACTCTACAAGCAATCACATTGAACTGGCTGAAAGAACTCCAGACGCGGCTTAGGCAGCAAGCCTGTGACGCAGGAGATTAGAGATGAGACTGCGGAATTTTTTCAGTTCTCTTTCTGCCGCACGGCGGAATAGGCTAAAATGCAAGCGTCTGTCTGGGGGCGCAAATCTTGTGAAGCGGTCGGAGGAGGGCAGAAGGAGTAATCTGCAATGGCTACAAATCCTAAAGATGTGCCGTACCACTATTACTCGCTTAACGAGTATTTCGCGCTTGAGGAAGCGAGCGATGCGCGATTCGAGTATTGGGACGGCGACATCTTCTGCATGAGCGGCGGCAGCCGAGAGCATGGGATAATTTCTGTCAATGTTGTTGTGGCTCTCGCAAACGGCTTGCGGGGCGGGCTGTGCAGGGCTTTCACCGCAGACACAGCCATCTGGACACCAGTACTCCCGCCTTATCGTTACCCGGATGCGAGCGTGGTTTGCGGCGAGATGCAATTCCGGCACGTCAATGTTCTTGATGCTCTGGTTAATCCCGTCCTGATCGTCGAGGTGCTCTCGCCAAGCACGAGGACACATGACGAAAAGGAGAAGTTCGCTGCTTATCAAGCGATTCCTACCCTACGCGAGTACCTGCTCGTCGCGCAGGACGAGCCGCGCGTGACACACTACACATGGCAGGCGGAAGGCGTGTGGACACGGCGCGATGTGACAGACCGCGAAGGCTCGCTTGAGTTAGAGTCCGTAGGATGTGCGCTGCGTCTGCGCGACATCTACGAAGGCGTGACATTCCCTATCTGAAGCGCGCTGGAGCAGATTGTAGCCGCGCGCATCCGCCCTGTTTGTATTCTTTCGTCTTTAAGCTAAATGTAACCGAGCAAGCGGCGTAGCTCACCGATGCGCTGTTCCGGTGCGCCGAAGCGTGCGCGGTAGTCTGTGAGGCTGCACGCGATTACTTCATGCGCTTCCGCGCGGTCATACACGTCTACAATCTCGACGCGGCGCGGGGCTTCGCCCGGCAGTTGCTTGTAGCTGAGGAAATAGTGGCGCAGGCGATCAACGATGCCGGGCGGGCAGTCTTGAATATCTTTGATGTGGCCGTAGGCGATGTCGTCTTCAAGGACGGCGATAATCTTGTCGTCCGCCTCGTGGCCGTCAATCATGCGCAGGCCGCCGATGGGTTTGACACGGACAAGGAAGTTGCCGTGCGTCAGCGTCTTCTCTGTCAAGACGCAGATGTCCATCGGGTCGCCGTCGCCCTTGATGTTTGGGATGCCGACACGCTCCGAACAGAACTTGCCCACTTCATCGCCGCAAAAGGTTTGCGGGATGAAGCCGTAAGGCGTCGGGCATAAAGATGAGTAGCGATGCGGGCGGTCTATGCGCAGGTGGCCCGAAGCCTTGTCGAGTTCGTACTTGACCGTATCGGTTGGCACAATCTCTATAAAGGCGTTCAAGGTATCGGGCGCAGCGCCGCCGCTCGGCACGCCGTGCCACGGGTGCGCCTGAAAGAGAATGGCGAGCAGCTCGTTTAGTGCGCGATCATTGTCGGACATCTTAACTTCCTTCGCTCCGGTTATTCGACTCGACAAGCATAGCCGAAGATAAAAGATGCCTCAAACCCCTGATAGCTTTGACACCTCACTGCGATTAATCTGGGCAAGCGGCCTACCCCTCCAAATTATCGTCCGCTCGAAGAAGTTAAAGTGTAGCGGGGTTCCGTTTTGTTCTCACCGTCTGCCCCTGAAATTCAGAATCTTTCCTTGACAGTTGGTGAGAAATCAGACAACATTGCCCTCGTCCATAAGAGATGGAGTCTTGCCTAAGTTAGACCAGACCGGCCTCCGTCAGTATTCCATTAACAGTATCAGAGTGAGCGCAATGTGCAGAATACCCTCGCTACACAACATGCTCTTACATGAAAGGCTCTGTTCGGTTGCCTTTCGTCGAAGTGTATCTGTCAGGCGGTAGCTCGTAAACTCTTTTTGCGTTTCATCCTGCAAGGCAAAGGTTAATTACCGATAACGATAGAGACGGGCTGGCTTGTCAGCTTGAAGCTCTATTCATAAACGAAGGTGAAATCCCCCCAGAGGATTTTCCTTTCAGATCAAACACGCCGGCGGCCAGCAGATACGAGAGTTAATAGTAAATCATCGCGCGACTTGTTGTGAGATAAAGATTCCCGAAGGTGTTGTGCTGCCATGCATGAAGTGCAGGCTAATTCAAGGAGATGTGAACGATGAAGAGAGTGGTATTACTGGCAACGATAGTTGCTACCCTGCTGTTTTTAGTGGTCTGGAATTACACGCCGCGAACCGCAGCTAAAAAAGAGACCAAAGAGAATGTGGGCGAAAGCGCAATGCGGGAAGACAAGTCGCAGGAGAGCAAGCCTAATACAAAATTGAGTCCGAAGCCTTCGTCCTTAGCCAGAACGCTGCCCGACGCTACGGCAGCAGCTAAGGCTCTGGCTTCAGCCGAGTCGGCTGAAGGCGAAGAGGAAGAGGACGTAGATGCGGAATGTAACGCTGACATGCCGTCCAAGAGATTTCGTGGCGGGATTAGCGAAGACGAGTATCTGCGCTTACGCGACGAGTATATCGCCAGCCTGCGCGGTCTCGATGTGGACCACCCCATGGCCGTTGGCAACAAGCGCAGTGAAGCCCTGAATCTGATGGCCGAGCAACAGGAAGAGATGAGAGCGGCTGCCCGAAAAGAAGGCGCGAATGCGCCGCTCGCCTTCGCAAACTGGACTGAGATTGGTCCGACGACGCTCCCCAACGGGCAATATCAGGGCGGCTTGATAGGCCCGGTCAACGGGCGCGTGACCGCTGTTGTCGTTGACCCGACCAACTCCAATAAGGTCTATCTCGGCACGGCGCAGGGCGGCGTCTGGCGCTCGACGGATGGCGGCTCGACATGGACTGCAATCTTCGATACCGCGCAGAATCTCGCCATCGGATCAATTGCTCTGGCTCCTTCCGACCCAACCATTCTCTACGTCGGGACGGGCGAGCCGAACAATTCGGCTGACAGCTTTTTCGGTGTCGGCGTTTATCGTATCAACAGTGTGGACACCACTCCGGTGCTTAACGGCCCGATTAACCCGTCAATCACCACCGGCACGACAACGGCTCTGACCTACAATTGCTTCAACGGAAGAGCCATCAGCAAGATACTGGTTAACCCAACCGACCCTGCAACGATTTATGTTTCGACGGCGGCGGGCGTTAGCGGTGCGGGCGGCAACGCGCTGAGCAACACCATTCCTCCGCTTGCGTTGCGCGGCGTCTTCCGCTCAACAAATGCGACCGCAGCGGCTGGCTCGGTCACATTCACCAAGCTCATCGTGAATACAGACGGTAGCTTAGATGCTCCCGGCACTGGCAACACATCCATCTTCGACATGGTTTTGGATCCGGCCAACGCCAACAACCTCCTTGTCTCTACTTCAGGCACAACTACGGGCGGCGTTATCATGCGCTCGACCAACGCGGTTGCTGCAACGCCAACCTTTACGCAGGTGTTGTTCCCCGGCTTCAACGGTCTGGTGATGAAGCTGACGATCAACAGCGGTGGAACCGCGTATGTGTCGTCAAATGAGCCTTCAGCTAATGCCACCTGTAGCGCCGCTGGTAACGCCGGTAGGGTAAGAAAATCAACCGACGCCGGCGTCACATGGTCAACTCCGCTCGCTGCTGCGGAAGGTTATTGCGGCGGGCAGTGCGTTTACGACAATCCAGTCGCAGTTGACCCCACCGACGGAAATACAGTCTATCTTGCGGGCAACGCTCGCGGCACGTGCTCGGATGTGATGAAGCTTTCAACCGACGGCGGCACGACCTTCACGCGCGACGACACGAACCTGCACGCCGACTCGCACTACATCTTCATTGATCCGCTTCCGGCAATCCACAAAGTCTGGTTCGGTCAGGACGGCGGCATCTACAGCAGGAGCACCGGCGCTGTACCGGCAACGCCGTGGTCGAGTAACAACAACGCGCCGCTCGGAGTTTTTCAGTTTGTGAGCTTGGCGGTTCACCCGACGGACCAGAACTTCACCATCGGCGGCACTCAGGACAACGGCACCGAAGCTCAACAAACAACTCCCGGCAACTGGACCAGCGCAGAAGGTGGTGACGGCGGTTTCGCGCTCATTGACCAGAGTTCGACGGATACGGTTAATGTGACGATGTATCACACCTTCTTCAACCAGACTAATACCCAGATTTACTTTGACCGTGCCAACC
This sequence comes from Pyrinomonadaceae bacterium, assembly GCA_049593215.1. GTDB lineage: Bacteria > Acidobacteriota > Blastocatellia > Pyrinomonadales > Pyrinomonadaceae > JBAWGU01. The sequence goes on along the minus strand of JBAWGU010000845.1, from coordinate 1,080 downwards.
TCGGCTCATGCCTCGCAATCAAAAACGGATGGGAGACTCGTGGCGCTTGCGCTGGCTGCGTTTCCGACACGACGCCATCCTGCGATGGAACTGACTTTTATCAGCCCAACGGTATTAACCTCGCTGACACCGTGCTGTTCTATGCGCCAATGGCGCTGGGGCCGGGCACTCCCAACACAGTTTACTTCGGCACGAACAAGCTCTACCGTTCCACGGACAAGGGCGATAACATGGCGATTGTCAGCCAGAACCCATTGGTCGCGGGCGTGGCAGTCTCGGCGATTGGTATCTCACCGACGAATGACAATGTACGCATCGTCGGTATGCGCAACGGCAATGTCTTTGCGACCACAACCGGCTCCACCACACTCACCAACACGGCTTTCCCGTTTCCGACCAACGCGAATGCCAGCACGACGAACAGGCACGTCTCGCGGGCGGTGATTGATCCGACCAATCCAAACACGGCTTACGTCACGTTAGCCTACTATACCAACCCGGCAACCGCAGGCCAGATCTGGCGGACGACCAATCTGAACTCCGCAACTCCGACTTGGACCTCGATTGGCAATACAGGGGTTGGTCTCCCCAACATCCCTGTCAACGCATTCGTCGTTGACGTTAATGACCCAACGGCTCCTGGTGTTTCGGTCTTGTATGCGGGAACTGACATCGGCGTTTACCATTCACGTAATGGAGGCGCAAGCTGGATGCCTTTCGGCCTCGGCCTTCCGTCATCTTCCGTATTCGACATGGCGATTCAGCCAACCAGCCGCATCTTGCGCGTGGCGACGCACGGTCGTGGAATGTGGGAGAAGCAGCTTCCCTCGCCGACGGCAGCACACGGCACGATTCGCGGACAGATCACGACACCGGACGGCGCACCTCTGGGCGGAGTCAGCATCTCTTTGAACGGCTCAAGGAGCGCTCAAGCCATCACCGATTCTCTCGGTCACTACTCCTTCTCCGACCTTTCCGTCGGAGAGTTTTATACCGTTACTCCCGCACGCGCTAACTACACCTTCTCTCCATCTTCTCGCTCTATTTCTCTTAATAGCGAGACAGTGGATGCCGAGTTTA
>JBAWGU010000844.1:0-3522 GCA_049593215.1 Pyrinomonadaceae bacterium | reverse complement strand
GTGCTCGGCTTGTGCGTTCCCGGCGTTGAAACGCCGGGCTAAAATCAATGCGCCGCTCGCGCGGCGATTTACACGCTCTTCACTTAAATGTGGCTCCCTCTGACTGCGGCCTTTTACCTTTTTACTTTTGCCTTGATTTCGTCGCCTTTGACAGCGAACTCGTCTTTGACTTTCTGCAAGAGCCACATCGGCTTGTCGCCCTGCTTGCGGCCTTTCATCTTGAAGAGTCGCCACGCGCCGCGCAGGCGTTTGCCTTTAAGCCGGAAATGGAGCGAGCCGCGCTCCCATTCTTCGAGAGCATCTTCTTCGTCTTCAATCTCAAACGTGCCTTCGTCCCAGCGATAGACCATGCCTGCGCCGTAAGTCCCTTCGGGCAACTCGCCCTCGAATGAGAAATAGCTGAGCGCATGATCCGGCACCTGCACCGCCAATCTCTTCACTGCCGCGTCAAGCGAAGGGCCTTTCGGCACAGCCCAACTCTTCAACACGCCGCCAATCTCCAAACGGAAATCCCAATGAAGATGCGTCGCATGATGCTCATGCACAAGAAATCTCATAAATTAAAAACAGTGATGAGTGAAAAGAGAAAAGCATTTATCTCATCACTCATTACTCATCACTCATCACTTCTTTCTAAATCGCTATTGGCCGGACCCATGATGACTTTTCCCGTTGCGTCATAGCGCGAGCCGTGACAGGGGCAGTCCCATGTTTTCTCAAGAGAGTTCCACGCGACGATGCAGCCAAGATGACGGCAGACGGCGGAGCGTTCGTGCGCGGTGCCTGACTCGTCTTTGTAAACTGCAACTTTCGTTAAGCCTCTACGCACAATCGCTCCATCGCCGGGCGCGATCTCGTCTGCGGAATCAACTTCGCCGGGCGTCACCCAATCTGTAAACTGCTCAGCGACGTTGATGTTCTCTCTGGCAAACTCAGGCAGAGCGCGCAGAGTCTTGCGCGTCGGCTCGTACAGCGTGGCCCACTCGTTCTCGCGCCCCATGATTAAATCCGTAATCAGGATTCCGGCGATTGTCCCATGCGTCATGCCGTTGCCTGAATCGCCCGTCGCGATGAAAACATTCGGCTCGTCCAAAGGGTTGCGCCCGATGAAGGCGAGGCCGTCAACAGGCTCCATCACTTCGCCGGACCAGCGAAACTCTATGCCCTCAATCATCGGGAAACGTTCTTTGGTCCAACTCTCAAGCGCAGCGTAACGCTTCTCAGCATCGTCAGCTTGTCCCGTCTTGTGATCTTCGCCGCCGACAATCAGCACGTCGCTTTTTTCATCCAGACCCTGAATACGCACGTAGTGATAAGGGTCCGGCGTGTCCCAGAACAGAGCTTTATTGACGGAGCCGCGTGGCACACGCGCGCCGATGACGTATGTAGAATAGCCAGCCTGTTTGGTGTGAATGGCAAAGCGATCATTGACGGGCGTGTTGGTGGCGACAACAACTGCGTCTGCGATTACGGTCGCGCCCGTTTTTGTTTCGATGCGCGCTGGCTCGCCGCCTTCGATTTTGATGGCGTGTGTTTGCGTATAGATGCGCCCGCCGTCGCGTGTGATGGCGCGAGAGAGTCCGGCCAAATATTTGAGCGGATGAAACTGTGCCTGATGCGGGAAGCGTAGCGCCGCGCCCGTATCGAAGTCTTTGATGGGTGCGCGCTCGACTATCTCCGCTTCAACCATCCCTGCGCGATGCAGCGCGGCGAGTTCGTCGTCCAGTATGTTTTTAGAATCTTCGGGAGGAACGAAGAGATAGCCGTCGAGCCTCTCAAAGTCGCAATCAATCTTCTCTGCATTAACGATTGATTCAACACGGTCAATGGCAGCCGTGTGGCTCTCTGCGGCAAGGCGCGCTCCGCGCTCGCCGTGCAAACGCTCAAGCTCGTAGTAGCGATCATCGAGCGCATTCACCAGATGTGCAGTGGTCCTTCCGGTCATCCCTCCGCCGACCTGTCCATCATCAAGGACGATGACCTTGCGGCCTTCGCGCGCAAGCAGATAAGCCGTAGTCATTCCGGCAATGCCCGCGCCGACAATGCACACGCCCGTCTGAGCGTCTTCCAACAGAGGAGAAAACTCCGGCATCTTAACCGTCTGCATCCAGACAGAGACCGTCGTTCCAGAACCACTCTCCATATTGCCTCCTACTTCAATGAGCCAAGAACTGTCCGTCGTCCGTTGTAAAAAACTAAAAACAATGGACCACTAACTACGGACGACGGACAGCTTTTCATTCCTTCTCTTTAAGGTCTTCTTCGACAGTCTCTCTATCGCCTTCGGCTGTGCCCGGCGTTCTGCCCGGATCACCCGTCTGCTCTTCTTTGTCCGAAGCTGACCCGCTCTTCTCCTCATCAGGTTCTCTTTTCTCTTCCATCATTCCCTCCGTGACAAGCGGTCAATGGTAAATAGTAAATGGTAAATGGAAAAGCCGTTCGTCCATTCACCATTCACCATTTACCATTTACCAAATTTATCTTCCTGCCGACGCGCTGCGACCGGAAGTTTGATTCTGAGTCATGGGCGCATCGCCTGCTTCCATGACCTGCTTGAAGCGTTGCAGGTCTTCTTCTATCTGCTGGTCGGGAGCTTCGCCGAAGAGTTTAGCAACGGTTGCGCCCAAGAGGCCCGCAGGCGGTGCGTATTCGAGCACGACGCGAACAATCGTGCCGCGTCCACCTGTCGCGCTCTCGAAATGGACGCTTCCGGCGTTGTTCACATCCGCGCCTTTCAGAGAGCGCCACGCGATCAGCTCGTTCTCCTTCTCGTTATAAACTTCCGCGTCCCACGCGACGGTCGTGCCCGCAGGAGCTTTCGCCACCCAGTGCGAACGGTTGTCGCCCGTGACATGCACAGACTCAAGATGATTCATAAATCGCGGCAGGTTCTCAAAGTTGCGCCAGAACCTGTAGAGTTCTTCTGGCGACTTGTTGATGGTCACACTCTTTTCAACTTTGATTCCCGTTCCCGCCGGAACGCTGACGACTGGACTCTTGCCCTCCTGCTCTGCGGTGTTGATGCTGAGCGCGTCGTACATGTGACAATGGCCCGTTGCGCCGCGATAGACGAGCGCACCGCCGATAAGTCCGAGCACGAATCCGACAGGCGTGCCGCGCGTCAATCCATAAATGGCGAGCGCGCCGCCGCCAATCGCCGAAGCGTAACGCTCTATCCCGCCCACGTTTACATTGCCTGCGCTGCGTATCCTCTGCTCCGCGCTTTGCGACTTCGTTATTCCTGCTTGCTGCATTGCTTCCTGAATTGTTCCTGCCATTTTCCCTTGTCTCCTTCACTTCATTCAAAAGTTATTGCGGATAGATTTGCGGACACCATCGCACCAAAGTTTGCTGATAACTGTCCGAAAACCTCTCGATAGTTTGGAATTAATAGAAGAGAGACAAACCCTGTGCCTAAAAGCAGAAATTTCACGCAAAGGCGCAAAGGCGCGAAGGAAAGCACGCTGGGATAGATAAGCTCTCAACCTCTTCGCGCTCTTCTTTGCGTCTTTGCGCCTTTGC
>JBAWGU010000843.1:0-3898 GCA_049593215.1 Pyrinomonadaceae bacterium | reverse complement strand
ACTTAATAGCGTTCTAAAGCTCACTATCCGCCAGCGATGACGAAGCCGGAGCAGCTTCCGAAATTTCGTTCGGAAGAATAAAAAAGATTGTTGTTTAAGACAACAATATGATATATAAAGCGCCGGTCATTTGGTAATGGTGGCGAACTTCCCCTCGTGTGGGCGTGCAATTCTTATCTTTCCATTTTCTTTGAATCAGTTTGGCTAACGCGCAGATGCCGGGGCTTGAACCCTGAGCCTGCGTTAGCAGTATCATAATTTTAATCGGGCACGACGGCTTAATTTCGGTCACTTGGTCCAACCAGCGCGTTAAGTATTTAAAGCTTAGACATCCGGCAACCTTAAAAGAGGTTTGCCGTTTCTCCGGTTGGCCTTTGCGACCAATAGGACTTGCTGTTTCGATTCAAAGGAGATTTCCCATGCCGAGAAGCAAACTTTTCCTGCTACTCCTGAGCCTGTTTTTCTTTTCTGCGCTCTCCGTAGAAACAAGAGCGCAGGCTGTGTACGGCAGCATTGCGGGGACGGTGACAGATGTTCAGGGGGCTGTCGTGCCTGATGCTACCGTGACCATTACAAGCGTCGAACGCAACACTTCCGATGCCGTTAAGACGAATGAGTCCGGCCTGTATGTGAAGGACAGGTTGCTGCCCGGAAGATACAAGGTGACAGTCGAAAAGACCGGCTTCAAGAAGGGCGAGATTTCTGAAGCAGTCGTGAGCCTCGACCGACAGACAGAGGCTAACGTGTCTCTCACCGCCGGAGAGGTCAGTGAGGTTGTCACCATCGCAGCCGTTGAAGGCATCGAGTTGACGACTGACCGCGCCGATGTAGCGACGACTTTCGAGAGCAGGCAGGTGACGGACCTGCCAATTCTGGACCGCAACTTTACCAAGCTCATCCTGCTCACTCCCGGCACGTCGCAACAGCAGTGGAGCCACGCCGCGAGCGAGAACCCGCAAGGCTCAACGCAAACTCTCGTCAATGGACAGAGTTTCGCTGGCACAGGCTACCAACTCGACGGCACTGACAACCGCGATCCGATCCTCGGCATCATCGTCATCAACCCGAACTTTGAGGCCATTGGCGAGACGAAGATTACTTCGCAGAACTACGACGCGGAATTCGGGCAGGCGATTGCCGGTGTGGCCTCTGTGCAAACCAAGTCGGGCACGGACGAGTTTCATGGCAGCCTCTTCGAGTTTCGCCAGAACGATCTGCTGCAAGCGCGCAACCCGTTCGCGCAATCTCAACCCGATGGCGTTACCGGAAAGCTCATTCCCGATACGATCAAGAACCAGTTCGGCGGCTCCATCGGCGGGCCAATCATTCGCGGCAAAGCTTTCTTCTTCGGAGACTATCAGGGAACACGCAGCAAGATTGGCGGCTCGCGTCGCGTGACTGTGCCGACGCTGCTGGCGCGCACGGGCGACCTCAGCGAGTATGGCCGTACGATCTTTGACCCGCTTACCGGCCTTCCGTTTCCCGGCAACATTATTCCGGCTGCCGGTGGCGCGGGCTGCGGAGTGACACACAGTTGTTTGTCGCCGCAGGCTCTCAATATTTTGAAATTGATCCCGCTGCCGTCCCTGCCCGGCACTGAGAATAACTTCACAGCATCCGGCAGCGAGCTTTTCAACAACGACAGCTTCGATGTGCGCATTGACAACCGCAGCACCTCAAACCTCAACATCTTTGGGCGATACAGCTTCGCCAGGTTTGAGCTTAATGGTCCAACAGCTTTAGGGGCCGGTGGCGGGCGCGAGCTGGTGACGCTTGGCGGCTCGTCCAAGGTGCGTAATCAGAGCCTCGCGCTCGGTTTCGATTACACCTTGAATTCGACGACCGTGCTTGACATGCGCTTGGGCTACTTCAAGTACAAAGTGAATGTGCTGCCCTTTGATTTTGGCACGTCACCGGCAACAGATGCAGGCGTTCCCGGCTTGAATTTAGATGATTTCAGTTCCGGTCTTCCAGACCTTGAGATTCAGGGGTCGGGCGGCTGGAGAGGCGGCTCAGGCTTGGGACCAAATCGCTGCAACTGTCCGCTTGACGAGATTGAGAGCCAGTATCAGTTAGTCACCAATCTCTCCAAGCTGTACGGTAATCACAGCCTGAAATTTGGTTTTGACTTGCGCCGCGCCAAGAACCTGAGAGTCCCGAGTGACGAGCATCGCGCAGGGCATCTCATCTTCGACCCGAACCGCACAGCTAATCCGGTAGGGGGCGCTGGCGGTCTCGGAACGGCGACCTTCCTGATTGGAGACGTGACGGGATTCTCTCGCTACGTCAGCACGTCGCTTGATGCTGGCGAGCGGCAATGGCGTCACTTCTATTATGGACAGGACACCTGGCGCGTGACGCCGAAACTGACGATTGCATACGGCGTGCGCCTGGATGTCATCAATCCGCAGTCGGCGAGCGGGCCGGGCGCAGCAGGCTTCCCCGATCTGAACACGGGTGAAATACTTGTGGCCGGAGTCGGTGATATACCGCTCAATGGCGGGGTGAAGAATAAATTGCACTGGGCGCCGCGTTTGGGCGCGACCTATCAGCTATCGCCCAAGACTGTTATTCGCATGGGCTATGGTCGCAGCTATGACATCGGCGTCTTCGGTTCTGTCTTCGGACATACTGTGACACAGAACCTGCCTGTGCTGGCGACGCAGCAGCTTAACTCTGCCAACCAGTTCGCACGCGTCTTCACGCTCGCGCAAGGGCCGCCAGCTTTCAACAACTTCTACGGCCTCAACGCGCCTCCGAATCGAGGCGGCACGCCACTCGCCGGGTTGCCGTCCAGTGGCCGCTTCTTCCTGCCGGACGGAGTTCGCCCGCGCGCCGTCAACTTCGAGCAAACGCTGCCGTCCGTTGATGCGTGGAACATCACGGTTCAGCACCAGTTGACTAACTCCCTCTCGATTGAGGTGGCCTACGTCGGCAACAAGGGAACGCACATGTTTGCCGGTAACAACCCGGACGAGAACGTCAATCAACCCAGCATCGCAGGCTTCGGCGTGCTGACGCGCGATCAGCGCAAACCCTTCTTCCAGAAATTCGGTTGGACGCAGGACGTGCTGCTCTACTGCAACTGCTCGGATAATCACTACGATTCGCTGCAAGTCAAAATGACCAAGCGTTTCACCAATGGCTATTCGCTGCTCACGCACTACACTTTGCAGAAAGCGCGCGACTACAACGATGACCGCTTCATTCCGGGGATTGATGCCAAGTATGCGTATGGGCCGGAAGATTTCATTCGGACACACAATTTCGTCCTGTCGCAGGTGGCAGAGTTGCCATTCGGACGCGGCAAGCGATATTTCACTGGCGCAGGGAAGGGGCTTAACTACCTTGTTGGTGGATGGCAGTTTAATTCCAACACCATCATTCAGAGCGGCCTGCCCTTCAACATCGGCTACGACAATGGCGGCATCCTTGACGTAGGGATGAATCGCCCCAACGTCAATGGCGATCCTAAAATACTCGGGCAACGTGATCGTTGGTTCGACCCGACCACCTTCTCCAAGCCTGCCGTAGGCACTCTGGGTAATCTACCGAGAAACGCCCTGCGCGGGCCGAGCTACTGGAGGACGGACGCTTCGCTGTTCAAGAAATTCCAGTTCACAGAAACAAGGGAACTGGAGTTCCGCATGGAAGCTGTGAACCTGTTCAATCATGTGAACCTGGATAATCCTGACAGTAATATCGGGAATCCAGCCAGCCCGAATGCTAATGCGGGGCGTATTAGCGGCGTCGCCTATGGCGGCAGCGACCTGATGCGCAACTTCCAATTCGGTCTGAAGCTCAAGTTCTAAAGGCTTCAGCCCCGGAGGGGCGACATAACAGTAGCCCACGACGTAAGTCGTGGGAACACGGTCAGGGAAGAATAAGCAAGCCCCGG
>JBAWGU010000842.1:0-2025 GCA_049593215.1 Pyrinomonadaceae bacterium | reverse complement strand
GACGGCGGCCTAACAATAGTTCGGCGGCAATCTCTTTCGTAACACAATCAAATAAGGAGGGCAAAATGCAGAATTACGGTTTGCCACAATTATTAACAACTATTATCTCCTTCATCTCACTTTTGATATCACTCTACGCAGTCTTAAAGGTCACAAAGCTCAATAAAACAAACTTGGTGGTTAGTGCAGCAGATAGAGCATTACAGCGTTTTAACAGAATCAATGAAGTGCTCTTCAATCATCCTGAATTGAATGATGTCTTTATCAAATCATACAACGATCTCAATCCTACGGCTCGTGGGTTCGCATGGTATATCCTAAATCAATTTGAAGTGATCTATCTTGATTATCATTTCGGTCTATTACCGGATGAATATTTTATGAGTTATGCGAATTGGATGAGTTCTAGACTAGAAAGGGATTCGGCATTAAAAGACCTCGTAAAAGATATTAAGAGAGAGAAATCTTTCTCAGATTCTTATCTGAGTTACTTACGTGGCTTATCAATAGAATTACAGTTGCAAATCAAGTAATTCTTTCGTAGTTCAGTGTCATATGTTAGCCTTTTCTTCAGTGCCTTTTGTAATTGCACAGAGCCGCCCAACAAGTCATTCGACCGGAGCGGATTGAGTGTGCCGCTCATCGAGAAGTTGGATGCCATTCGGAGTTGATTCCCGCCTGGTCAATTCCAGCGTTCGGCGGCAACATGAATTGTATTAGGGAGAAGTGGGATGACACTATTAAAAGCGCTTCTTTCAGTTGCGCTCCTCACGTTTACTGAGGCCCCGATTTCAAGCGCGAGGATGCCCAGCTTTGACCGCGCTGTTGCTCTTGAGGACAAGGCAGAAACCACTGCAAATGCGAGTCTGGGTGATCTGGACGGCGACGGTGATCTTGACATCGTGTTGGCTAAGGGTCGCCACTGGACGTTGGTTGATCTCGTTCTCATAAACGATGGGAAGGGACACTTCAACCATCGGCACAATCTCAGCGACAAGGCAGATCGCACGTACACCGCAGCTCTTGCTGATCTGGATGGTGACGGCGACCTTGATGCTGTCGTCGGGAATGACGCTCCGGATGAGAAGCTCATTTATTTTAACGACGGGAAGGGCCAGTTTAGGCTCTCAAGCACATTCGGAGAGGCGCGCTGGCCGACGCGCAATGTCACTGTGGTGGACCTCAACCGCGATAGTCGTCCGGACATTGTGGTAGCCAATAGAAGTGAGGATCAGCCCGGCGCTAACTACATTTGTCTAAACGATGGGCACGGACATTTCCCGTTGTGCCGCGCACTCTCGCCCGAATCGGCCACGACGATTGCCGCAGGTGACATCAATGGCGATGGCTTGCCTGATTTAGTTGTGCCCCACCGCGATGGCGGACAGAGCTATATCTTTATCAATGACGGACGAGGCGGGTTTGCCGAGAAACATCCATTTGGTCCCGCCAACGCCGAGACTCGCTCCGTCGCTCTCGGCGATCTCAACGGCGATGGACAACTGGACATTATCATCGGCGATCAGGCGCGGGGCGGCGCTTCCATCTATTTCAATCAGCGTGGCATGAAATTTTCTGATCCTGTGCCAATCGGCAGGAAGAGCGACTCCGTGTATTCGATTGCCATCTCCGACCTGAACGGTGACGACCACGCAGACGTTGTGTTGGGGAATCTGGAAGCGCCGGGCGCAGTCCTGATAAATGATGGAACAGGCCGCAGGTTCACGCTCGTCCGTTTCGGAGATAAGCAGGGTACTGTCTATGGTCTCGCGCTTGGTGATGTCAACGGCGACGGCTCGCCCGACATCATCGCCGCGCGCTCCGATGCGCCGAGTATGCTCTACCTCAACTCTCTGGTCATGAAAGCTGGTCCAAGTGCGTCCACTATCATTTCGCCTTGAACATTTGTGCGAAGCTGAGAGGCTTTTCTTCTACGCATTCAGCAGGTCTATAGCGGTTTGCGATTGAATGTAGCCGCTTTGGCAAGGCATCCAAGTCAGAACCGCCTGCGGTAGCGGGCGGGTA
>JBAWGU010000841.1:0-3839 GCA_049593215.1 Pyrinomonadaceae bacterium | reverse complement strand
AAACAACGGACTACGGACTACGGACAAAGAACAGCCTTTGCTCTCTCAATGCAACCGTCAACGAATGACCGACGAACCTCGCCGCGCTACAAGACGCATCTGACGTTTCGCGTCATGCTGCCGACTGATGAGAAGAATGCCGACGGCACTCTGCGCAGCATCACGCTCTCAGGCCACACGCATGATGTCAGCCCGGAAGGTCTAGCCCTCGTCGGTCCCTTCGTCAGCTTCGGCGCGCGTTACCTCGTCAACAATGATCGCCCCTTGCAGGTCCAACTCAATCTTCCCTCCGGCTCCGTCAAACTCAACGCCGCCGCCGTCCGTTTTGAACGCCTCGACAAAAACGAACAGAACGTCGGCTTCATCATGACCGGCCCCGTCGAATTCGATCAGAACGTCAAAGAGATGAACTGCCTCATCGGCGTCCGTATCACACAGATCGCAGACCAGGACCATGCACGCTATCTTGAATATCTGACCTCGCTCGGCTGGATAAGAGACTGAAGCCGGAGGCTATCGAGGCGTCGGGTTGAATGAATTATTCGGCGGCGCTCACGTCTACAACCCGCTCGGCTGCGGTGACGCACTACTGCGTAGAACCCTCGCAAACCACATCACCAACATCGCTGCCACAAGATGCACTGCGATACCGAACCCGTCCGCCACCATGTTGAACCAGAAGCCATACCGCAGCGGGTCTGCTCCCCACAGCCTGTCATAGATGAACTGAATCAGCAGAACCGCTACAAGGTCCAGAACCGCGACGGTTGCCAGAAGAGAGATGACGTAGCGTAACCAGCGTCGTTGTCGGGCGAATCGTGGCACAAGCAAGAGACTGTTGGCATAAACTGCAAGTGCGAAAGACAGCACCAGGACTGCTGTAGCTGAGGCCGCGATAGTCAGGGTTGGGTGATGCTCGCGCGTTACGACGAGCCAGAAGAAAAAGATGCCCGACCACACAGCGACATGCAATGCGATACGCCGAAATGACATTGATTTTATGAAACCTCCATCAAGAAGAGACGCTGCTCGCTCGAATCAGCCCGCACCGAGCGAGCACCGCACAAGATACATCGAAGGAATCATCTTGAGAAGTATCCTGGCAAGGCATCGGATTCTAATGAGCTTCGATGCAAAGTCAACACTCAAGCCGCATCACGCTGCATTGAGCACACGCAACTTCCTCGCACGGTTCTTAAAATAAAAAAAGAGATTGCCTAGATAGCAATCTCTCTCTTGAAAATTATGATGCACCCGGGAAGACTCGAACTTCCGACCCCTTGATTCGTAGTCTTAAATAGCACTTTTGTTAAGTATGCCTGAATTTATCAAAGTGCGTCTCTATTTGGTTTATCGGCACTGCAATAATGCTCCGTGTGGCTGAGTTTTGTCTGGTTTGGAAGAGTTGGCACACAATTGGCACACAAGATTTCTGCTATCAAGTGAAGCCGCGCTAAAATCTTAATTCTTACTATTCTGGCAAATCTATATTTTGATACGCACACCCCCACCTAACCGCCCGTGAAGTTCAAAGCAGTCTGTGAGAGTCCAAATTGTGCTATCTATCTATGCCAGTAACAGCACGGTTTCTAGAGTGAGCAGTAGAGATTGTGCTACACCCGGACACGGAATTTGACCGTCTTCCGTTGCTGGTTGCGGCGAAGCGATGCCCGGACAGGGAATGTGACCATCCTCTGCCAAAGCAGATAGAGCAATAACCATTGTCAATAGGGCAGCCGCGCAGAGTTGGCGTAAGGCTTTCATTTCCGTACCTCCAAGAGAGATGCAACAACGTTGCATCTGTACTAAATCAGTTCCAATCTTTTCTTGCAAGCCTTTAATTAGCGGCTTATGATGGCAAGCGGTCTTGCAACATTGTTGCTATTCTCATCAAAAGGCTAATCTCACATGACTTTACAATCCTCACTCCTGCGCCGACTCGAAAACCCAAACCTCAACCGTAATATTCGAGTTAAGCTTCGCTGTGAACTGTCGAGAGAGTTTGAAGATAGAGGCGACTATGAGAGCGCACGCGAGGCAATGGGTGAGATATGGCAGCGTATTGGTGAACGTCCCGCTATTGAAGGATTGAAACGGGGTACAGCCGCCGAAGTCCTCTTGAGAGTCGGAACACTCACAGGCTGGATTGGCAGCAAGAATCAAGTCACGGACTCACAGGAGACAGCTAAGAATCTGATTACGGAAAGCTTCACTCTATTTCAATCATTTCATAACGCGACGAAAGTAGCAGAGGCACAGATTGAGCTTGCTCTGTGCTACTGGCGCACAGGTGAACATAACGAAGCACGCGACGTTCTCAAAGAGGTGCTTTCACGACTTACGGAAGATAGTGAGTTGAAAGCCTTAGCCTTGCTCCGTTGGGCCATCCTAGAATGGTCAGCACTCCGCTACGGTGAAGCATTGCGTATCCTAATGGACACCGCAACGCTTTTCGAGAAGATAAGCAGTCACACCATCAAAGGCGGCTATCATAATGCGCTCGCTAGTTTGTTAGAGGATGTGGGCAGAACAGAGCAGCGAGAGGAATATATTGACCGCGCTTTTGTGGAATACACAGCCGCAAGCTACCACTTCGAGCAAGCAGGGCATAAGCCTTACCGCGCCAATGTCGAAAACAATCTTGGCTTTCTCTACTTCAAAGCATATAGATACAAAGAAGCGCACGAACACTTAGACCGCGCTCGCCGTATTCTCGTCAATCTAAAAGATAGCTGTGCGTTGGCTCAATGTGATGAAACTCGCGCCCGCGTCTTTCTGGCAGAAGGACGTAACGCAGAAGCCGAAAAAACGGCGCGAGCTTCCGTGATCATACTTGAGCAAGGCGATCATCAAGACTTGCTCTCAGAAGCCTTGATAACTCACGGCACAGCACTAGCGCGGCTTGGTTACTACAGCCAAGCTTACGCTACCCTGCAAGACGCCATAGAAGCGGCACAAGCATCCGGCTCGCTCAATCGCTCGGCAGAGGCCGCACTGATTCTCATTCAAGAGCTAGGCGAACATCTGACACTGAGAGAAAAGAAAGTTACTCTTCCAAATAGTGGAATGGAAGCAGAGCTACAACGCTATGAACACGATCTGATTAAAGATGCGCTCGTGAGAGCTAATGGCAGCGTGACACAGGCGGCCCGCTTACTTGGCACTTCTCATCAGAGAATCGCTCAAGCACTTGAGAAGAAGCACAGAGACTTGCTGCCACTCAGAGCGCCTATCATCCGCAGACCAAAAAGCTAGAAAACAATCCCGCCCAAAAGAAAAGCGGCAAAGCTATGGGAAGCCCGCCGCTATTCTTTTCTCCAATATAAGGAGAGGCGCGCGTCAATGTCCTCACCCCATCAACGCGCTAGACGGATACATTTAGCATCCATCCGAGTGCGTGCCTTATACCATCGTTCAAGATTAGATTCAATTCCCTTTTCCGCAACGCTGTTGCAAGCTACTCTTTGGGCAGACTTCTAAATTCTCAAACAGTTTTGGAGTAAGTGAGGGTTTTTAGTCAAAGCCGTGACTCAAGATTATTCTAACTTTAATCACTCAAACATACTGCCGCATTTATATTCTCACTCCCTCGTCACTCAACCTTCTGCACTAATCGTTCACCTTGATACTGCGGACTATTGATTGCCGTGCTCACCTGATAGACCGTCATAAACATTAGCGCTATGGATGTTCATCTAACAGATTTCCATTGTTTTTAAGCCATTCTTTTGCTCTTAAATAGTCTGGTAGTTGAGCCTTAATGATTCCCCAAAACTTTGAAGTATGATTAGGCTCAAGTAAGTGGGCAAGTTCATGAACGATGACATAATCAATTACGC
>JBAWGU010000840.1:0-8530 GCA_049593215.1 Pyrinomonadaceae bacterium | reverse complement strand
GTCGCGTCGCGTAGCTCGCGCACGGCCTTCTCAGGGTCTTTTGTGCCGAAGACGGCTGAACCGGCGACGATGATTTCCGCACCTGCGGCGGCAATCGTCCCGACATTCTGTTGATCAATGCCGCCATCTATTTCAATGCGCGTAGAGAGTCCGCGCTCTTTGATCATGTGCCGCAGGCGACGCAGTTTCTCTAACGACGTTTTGATAAATGTCTGTCCGCCGAAGCCGGGATTGACGGACATCAGTAGAACAAAATCCGCGAAGGGCAAAGCCTCTTCGAGAACGACGAGCGGAGTCGCGGGATTGATGGCAACGCCCGCCTGCGCTCCTGCTCCCTTGATTGCAGTCAACGTGCGGTGCAGATGCCTCTCCGCTTCCACGTGAACGGAGACCATCTGCGCCCCTGCTTCGACAAACTGTTCCGCGTAACGGCCCGGCTCCGTAATCATTAGATGCGTGTCAATCACCAATCGAGTTGCTCGCGCAATCGCTTTTACCACAGGCAGCCCGACAGTGATGTTCGGCACAAAATGGCCGTCCATCACATCAACGTGCAAAATGGTCGCGCCCCCGCGCTCGACAGCAGCAATCTCATCGCCCAGACGCGTGAAGTCAGCAGACAGGATTGACGGAGCTATTTCAACCATCGGCGATTGATTCATTGACTCATTGATTCATTGGCTCATTTAACTATTGAATCAATGAGTCAATCCCTATGGCGTTGTGCGCCTGTTGGCGTTCGGATTGGCGAGCGTCGGCGTTGAGACGTTTGGCGTTCGCCTGTTTATGTTTAGAGTGTTCGGGCCGCGATTCGTGTTTCCGGCGTTCGTGTTGCGAATATTGGCGTTTGTGGCGCGATTCGCGTTCGCATTCTGAATCCCGTTCGTGTTACGAGCATTCGTATTAAGTTGATTCGCATTGCGAGTGTTGGTCTCGCGATTGCCGTAAAGACTATTCGCATTAGCGTTGTTCGCGTTTCTGTTGTTTGCGTTTCTGTTGCTAGCGTTGTTCGCGTCGTTCGCGTTCGCGTCGTTCGTATTACTGTTATTTGCGTTCTTGTTGACGGGCTTCTTGCGCTTCTCCCTGTTATCGTTCAGGTTCTTTTCCGAATCGGCTGCGTTGGCGTTCTCAACGGCCTTCTCATCTTTCTTATTCTCTTCCATCACGGTGGAAGCGGAGATGGTGCTTTCGCCTTCTTTCGCGGCGCGGCTGACATCAACGGCGACGGTCTGCCCGACTTTAACAACTTCGCCCGCGTGCGGCAGTTGGGCCAGAATAGTGTCGGGCTTCGCATCCGTAGCCGGGCGCGTCGCGCGCACGCGAATGTTGAGGCCCGCGTCGCTCAGAGTTGATTCACCCGTCATGCGATCTTTGCCGATGAGGTCAGGCACTTTCACTTCGGAAGTCCGCAGAGAGAGATAGACTGTGCCCGCGAGGCCGAGGAAAAAAGCGATAGCGACGCCAATGATGATGCCGATCCTGCCCAATGACAACAGAGCGCGCTTTGCAATTCCCACAGTCTTTTCTTTTACCTCTTTCGGAAATCGCGCGTCAGGGAGAATTTGGCGCGAGACACTTAACTCAAGCCGCGAAGTCTAACACCCGCTCGCAACGCGCCGCAAGTTATGAACTTTGACGCTCACAGGCTGCGATAAAAAATCCGTCCGTGCCCTGCCTGTGCGGCCACGTGCGCAATGCGCCGGAATCCGTTTGCAGTTCCGCGTGCGCGCTGAGACGAACCTGCTTGAACTCTTTGTGCTGCGCTAAAAAATCTTCGACGACCTCTTCGTTCTCCTCTTTTTCAACGGAGCAGGTTGAGTAAACGAGTCGCCCGCCGGGCCGCACCATCTTCGAGGCGTTTGCGAGAATAAGCCTTTGTCGCCGTGATAAATCCGCGATGTCAGAGGGTGAGATGCGCCAGCGAATTTCAGGGTTGCGCCTGAGCGTGCCCGTGCCCGTGCATGGCGCGTCCACTAAGACACGATCAAAGCAGCCCTCGGCGAAAGGCATGGCGACTGTCGCATCAAGAGCGATGACGTTGATGCCCTTCAATCGCTGTCTCACCGCAGACTCAAGCACCGTGCGCAGGCGATGCTCATAAAGATCGCCTGCAACAATCTTCGCCTCGCCTTTCGTCAACGCCGCAATGTGTGTTGTCTTGCTTCCCGGCGCAGCGCAGGCGTCAAGAATCTTCTCACCGCTTTGCGCGTCCAACACATACGCCAACAGTTGCGAAGCTTCATCCTGCACGTAGATTTTCCCTTCACTCGCAAACCTGCGCCAGACTGCGCTCGCTCCTTCAACACGCCAGCCGTCCGGCACAACCAGAGATTGAGTCAACGTCGCTCCACCCGCACGCAACTCTCCAATAACATCCGTCTCATCATCCTTCACAACACGAAAAGCTACAGGCGGCGCAGCCGTGTTCGAGCGCGCAAATCTTTCAGTCTCTTCAAAACCGAAAGCATCAACCCAGCGTTCAATCAACCATGTCGGATGAGAAGTTTCAACTGCGAGGCGTTCAATCATGTCTGTGATATTCGATGCAGGATCATAATCAGGCTCGCGCGTCGCGCGCCTGAGCACAGCATTGACAAACGCGGCAGCCGAGC
Source organism: Pyrinomonadaceae bacterium (assembly GCA_049593215.1). Lineage (GTDB taxonomy): Bacteria > Acidobacteriota > Blastocatellia > Pyrinomonadales > Pyrinomonadaceae > JBAWGU01. The sequence continues at coordinate 5,918 of JBAWGU010000840.1, read as the reverse complement.
GCAAACGCGCAGCATGGACCAGATTCACAGCATCATTCACAACAGCCGATGACGGAACGCGCGTCAGGAAACGCAACTGGTACAGGCCCAGACGCAAAGCCTGACGCACAGGCGCATCAAGACTCTGCGCGCTGCGGCCCGCATAGTGCTCAATCAAACAATCCAGCCAACGCTGCCAGCGCAAAACGCCAAGCACAAGCTCATACGAGAGCGCGCGATCTTGAGAGCTTAACTCTTCTCCCGTCGCCGCCAGCAACACGGAAGCAAATGCGCCCTCTTCTTCCACACGCCTGAGCGTCTCAAACGCCACGACGCGAGCGGGAGAGATTGCGCCCACGTTGCGCGTCTTCTGCTTCTTCCGACTCTTTGAAACTGCTCGCGCGCTCATTCTAATTTCTCACCCACCTGCACGCGCGCGCCGTTTAGAAAATCGCGCACGCTCATTCGACGCTTGCCTTCCGGCTGCACTTCAATAAGACGCAGCACACTGCCCTCGCCGCATAAAATCTTCAAAGAGTCTCCATGCGCTTCGACAATCTCGCCCGCCACGCCTGTTTGCGTTTCACTCTCCACAAGCGCGCGCCAGATGATAAGCCTTCTCCCCTCATAAGACGTATGAGCGTTGGGCCACGGTTGAAAGCCGCGCACGCGCTGCTCAATCTCTGTGGCTGTAAGAGACCACTCAATCAAACCGTCTTCCCTTTTCAACACGGGCGCGAGCGTCGCATCTTCTTCGCGTTGCGCGCGCGGCTCGATCTCGTCAATGCGCTTGAGCGTCTCGCTCAACAAATCCGCTCCCATGAAAGAGAGTCGCCGCATCAACTCCGGCGCAGTCTCTTCAACGCCAATCTCTGTCGCGCGCTGCAAAAGAATCGGGCCGGTGTCCAGCCCCAGGCCAATCTGCATCGTCGTCACGCCCGTCTCGCTCTCGCCGCGCACGATGGACCAGTTGACGGGAGCCGCGCCTCTGTATTTTGGAAGCAGAGAGAAATGCACGTTGATGCAACCCAGACGCGTTGCATTTAGAAATGAAGCGGGCAGGATGCGCCCGTAAGCGACGACGATAGCAGCGTCAGCTTTGTAAGAAGAGAAAACGGCGGCGGCCTCTTCCGTCTTAATTTTCGCGGGCTGGTGGACTGTTAGACCGCGCTCTAGCGCAAACTCTTTGACGGGCGGCGCAGAGAGTTTATTGCCGCGACCTGATGGCCTGTCCGGTTGCGTCCAGACAGCAACAACTTCATGTCCGTCCTCTATGCAACGCTTGAGCGTCGGCACTGCCGTGTCAGGTGTTCCCATGAAGATTAATCGCATAACTTGCAAAAGAAGATTTCACGCAAAGGCGCAAAGACGCAAAGGAGAACGCTAAGAGATGTAAGGCTTCTTAATCCTTGCGTGCTTTTCTTTGCGTCTTTGCGCCTTTGCGTGAAAATCCAAACCCTCAAACTAAATCGCGGCGCGCTTCTCCGCCGTCAAACTTTCCTGCGCCGCTACTTTTGCCGCCACCACCTTCGCCTGCATGAACAGCCCAAGATAATCGCGCCCGCCCGCCTTTGAATCCGTGCCGGACATGTTGAAGCCGCCAAACGGATGCGCGCCGACGAGCGCGCCCGTGCATTTGCGATTCAAGTAGAGATTGCCGACGTGAAACTCTCTTCGCGCGCGTTCAAGTTTCTCTTCATCCCTTGAATAGACCGCGCCCGTCAAACCGAACTGCGTGTCGTTAGCAATCCGTAAGGCATCGTCAAAATCCTGCGCGCGTATGACAGCCAGCACCGGCCCGAAGATTTCTTCCTGCTCGATGGTCGCGCCCGCTTTGACATCCGCGATAACGGTCGGCTCGATGAAGAACCCTTGCTCGCCGTCCGCGCCGCCGCCTGCGACGATGCGCCCCCCTTCAGCCTTGCCCTTCTCAATGTAATCGTTGATGGTCTTGAAAGCTTTCTGGTTGATGACCGCGCTCATCGTCGTGGCAGGGTCAGAAGGGTCACCCAATTTAATCTTCTCCGTGCGCTCAACGATCTTTTCAATCAGGGCTTCATAGACATCCGCGTGAATAATCGCGCGCGAACAGGCAGAGCATTTCTGTCCCTGAAAACCGAAAGCGGATTGGACAATCCCTGTTGCCGCCGTATCAAGATCGGTATCCGAGTCAACGATGATTGCGTCTTTGCCGCCCATTTCAGCCACGACGCGCTTAATCCAGATTTGTCCTTCATTAACTTTCGATGCACGCTCGTTGACTCTCAAGCCAATCTCTTTCGAGCCTGTGAAAGCGATGTAGCGTGTCAACGGATGGTCCACAATCACGTCGCCGACTTCTGCGCCGGAGCCTGTCATAAAGTTGACGACGCCCGCAGGTATCCCTGCTTCTTCAAGCAGCTCAAAAAATTTATATGCAATCATCGGCGCATCAGAAGAAGGTTTCAGCACAACCGTATTGCCCGTCACAACGGAAGCCACTGTCATGCCCGCCATGATTGCGAGCGGAAAGTTCCAGGGCGGAATCACTACGCCGACGCCGAGCGGAATGTATTCGAGACGATTGTCTTCGCCTTCGATTTTTGTGAGAGGCTGGTCTCCTGCGTAGCGCACCATCTCGCGCGCGTAGAACTCGCAGAAATCAATCGCCTCCGCAGTGTCGCCGTCAGCTTCCGCCCAACTCTTGCCGACTTCGTAAATCATCCACGCGGACATCTCATGTTTGCGCTCGCGCATGAGCGTGGCAACGCGAAAGAGCAAGTCTGCGCGCTGGTGTGCAGGCACGTTGCGCCACGTCTTAAATGTCTCGCTCGCAGTTTCCACAGAGCGGCGGGCAAGCTCTTCCGTAGCTTTTTGAAAACGCCCGACGACCTCGGTCTTCTTCGCCGGATTGAGGCTCTCAAGCTTCTTCTCAGTCGTGATGCGCTCGCCGCCAATCACCAGAGGATACTCGCGTCCCAACTCGCTTTTAACCTTCTCAATCGCCGCGCGCATCGCTCGCGCATTCTCTTCCCTGCTGAAATCCGTAAACGGCTCGTTGCGAAATTCGCTCTGCATATCTGCTCCTTAAAATTAGCGTTCAGCAATCAGCTTTCAGATAAAGAAAGCCGGAACTCAAATAGGTTGCTGATTGTTGATAGCCAATCTTACCACAGCTCTTATCAATCGGGCATTTCGTGCGAAGGCGCAAAGAACTGAAAGACAAGAGGCGCAAAGAATGACTCAACATCTCTGCGCCTCTGGATTTTCTTTTCTTAGCGTCTTTGCGTGAACCCTCTGTGCTTTAATCCCACTCGCCAGTCTTCTGCAACTTTCTAATCTTCCGCTTGACCAACTCGCGTTTGAGCGGCGTCGTGTGATCAATGAAGACTATACCGTCGCAGTGGTCCGTCTCATGTAACATGCAGCGCGCGGTGAGTTCCATCCCGTCAACTTCAAACTCTTTTCCGTCCACATCCTGAGCGCGCACGACCGCGCGCAGCGAACGCTCGACGTTGAAGAAGATGCCGGGGAAAGAGAGACAGCCCTCTTCGCCGTTCTGGTTGCCTTCGACTCTCAGCACCTCCGGATTGATGATAGCGATGCGCTGAGCAGGGTCTTGCCCGCCGGAACAGTCCATCACAAACAGTCGCTTCGAGACGCCAACCTGCGGCGCGGCCAATCCCACGCCGTGCGCCTCATACATCGTCTCGAACATATCGTTGACGAGATTCTTCAACTCGTCGTCAAACTCCGCGACGGGGCGGCCCGGCATCAAAAGCACTGGGTCCGGATAATGAAAAATCTTAAGTCTTGCCATCTTGCTCTTCCTTGAACCGACGCGCGCTCAGCAGCATTAAGGGTTACTAACCCAAGCGGTCTTCGATGACAATTTTACGATAAAAGATGCTTGGACGTGAAGTCAGTATCCACGCAACTGCTCTCTGTATCCATCAAAATTCCGGCGCATCTCATCAAGGCTGTCGCCGCCAAACTTCTCTCGCATCGCCTCAGTTAAAACAAGCGCGACCATCGCTTCGCCAATCACGCCCGCCGCCGGAACCGCCGTCACGTCAGAACGCTCAAACGCCGCCGCTTCTTCCTGCTTGGTATCAATATCAACCGAGCGCAGAGCGCGCCGCAAAGTTGAGATAGGTTTGAGATGGCCGCGCACGCGCAACTCTTCGCCGTTGGTGATGCCGCCTTCCAAGCCTCCCGCGCGATTCGAGAGACGACGGAACTCTTTCGTCTCTTCGTTATAAACAATCTCGTCGTGAACACGAGAGCCGGGCAGAGCGCTCGCCTCAAAGCCCGCGCCGATAGCGACAGCTTTCACTGCCGGAATGGACATCACAGCCTGCGCCAGACGCCCATCAAGCTTTTCGTTCCATGACGTGTGAGAGCCGAGTCCGGGCACGACGCCGCGCGCCACGACTTCAAACACTCCGCCGAGCGTATCGCCTTCACGCTTCTTTTCATCAATCAACTCGATCATGCGTTGCTGCGCTTCCTCATCTGCACAACGCAGAGGCGCGTCATCAGGGATTGAATCAATCGCATTCCAATCGAGTTCAAGCGGAGCTTCGGGGATGCCTCCGAGTTGAATGACGTGGCTGCGAATCTCTACGCCAAAGGCGTTGAGCAACTGTTTCGCCAAAGCTCCGCACGCCACGCGCGCCGCAGTCTCTCGCGCAGACGCGCGCTCAAGAATGTTTCTTAAATCTCTCGCGCCAAATTTCTGTCCACCCGCAAGGTCTGCATGGCCCGGGCGCGGACGCTTCACACGCTTAGACTTCTCAGGCGGCACATCGCGCGCCAACGCATCCATTACCTCCGTCCAGTTGGCCCAATCCTTATTCTCAATCATCAACGCGACGGGCGAGCCGAGCGTCAACCCGTGTCGCACGCCGCTCAAAACCTGCACCACGTCGCGCTCAATCTTCATTCTTCCACCGCGCCCGTAACCCCACTGCCGCCGTTCAAGCTCACGATTAATTTCATCCACATCAACAGGCACACCCGCAGGCAGACCCTCAACTATCGCCAAGAGCGCGCGTCCATGTGATTCTCCGGCTGTGGTGAAGCGAAACATAAAAATTTGTCCGTTGTCCGTAGTCAGTTGTCCGTTGTTTTGAGTTTAACTGAAATCGGATGCTTTATCTTCAAGATTCAAGCTGGCGAACACAAACAACGGACTACGGGCAACTGACAACGGACAGATTTTCAAAGAAAATCTTCTGAAAAGATGTTCCCGCGTCCAAGAATGCAGGCGGGGTCAAAGGCGCGTTTGACCGCGGCCATTTCGCGCAGGTGATTTTCGGTGTAAAGCTCGCGCAGGTAATCGCGTTTGAGTTTGCCGATGCCGTGTTCGGCAGAGATTGTGCCGCCGAGCCGGACAGCACGCCCGATGAATTTTTTATAAATCTCGCGGGCGCGTTCTGCTTCTTCCGCGCTGCGCGGCAAGATGTTGACGTGAACGTGATTGTCTCCGATATGGCCGAAGATAGCATATTGAAGATCGCTTGTTTTAAGAGTCTCTTGATAGAAGCGTAGCATCTGAGCAAACTCTTCATCGGGCACGGCCATGTCCGTAGAGACCTTGCGCTGGTTGTGGTGCGCGAGCCATTCGTTGACGAGCACGGGCAGTTGATGACGAAACTCTCTAACCTTCTGCTGGTCCTGCTCGGTTGTAGCAAACCACGAATCGTCAAGCAGCGCATCATGGCGTTCAAGGAGCGCGAGCCATTCTCCCATCAAATGCTCTTCCGTCTCAGGCGTCGTCTCCTGCTCGAAAAAGATTGCGCCTGCGGCCCACTGCGGCACGAGCGCGTATCTTTCGCGTAAGAGCCGCAGCGAATTCCCATCGAAGTATTCGAGAGCACGCGCATCAATCGTGCTTGACGATTTGCCCTCCCTGCTTTTTAAGGAAGCCTCGCGCGCTTCACGAACGAATGCCAGCA
>JBAWGU010000839.1:0-54703 GCA_049593215.1 Pyrinomonadaceae bacterium | reverse complement strand
GTGCTTGCCCGCTCGACCCTTAAACGCTAATACCCGAATCGAGCTTAGAAGTCGAAATCATCGTCCGGAGCGGCGTCGTTCGCTGCCGGTGCTGTCTTAACGCCCGCGCGACTGCCGTTCCCATTGCCGGCGGTGGCGGCGGTTGCCTTCGGCGCAGGAGAAGCAGTTTCTTCGCGCCCATTGGTATTGCCGATGAAATTGAAGTCGGAAGCGTTGATGTTGAGCGTGAAGCGAGCCTTGCCGTCGCGATCCGTCCACTCTTCAGGCTTGAGTTTGCCGTCGATGTAGACGGGCGAGCCTTTCTGTAAATACTGCGCGGCGACTTCCGCCTTACGCCCGAAGATGTTGGCGCGATACCAGATGGTCGAGTCCACGAGTTCGCCCGTCTGCTTGTCTTTCTGGCGCTCGTTGGTGGCGAGCGAGAAACTGCAAACGGGAAGACCCTGCGGCGAGTAGCGCAACTCCGGGTCACGACCGAGGTTGCCGACGACGATGATGCGGTTGAAGGTTGACATGAGTTCGATTTCCTTTCTGCTTGGCAGTTAATCTGGTTTGGTGTTGGAGCGTACACCGGCATGGGCACCGCTCACTTTTTCTGTTTGGCATTGATGTCAACCGATAGCGAGTCATCCTCAGCGCACGGTGCGCGCGGCCCGGACCCCACGCTTTCGGTTGAGGCATCAAAGACACCCATCCCGCCTCCCGCTTATTTCTTTTGAGGACGCTCGAATCGAAAGAACCATCTCGAAGAGCGATTAAGCGGCGGGTGAAAGAAGGCTGAGTTGAGTTGGGGTGCGCGCCTTGAGGGCGTCCCAGATGAGAGCCTTGTCCGCTCTTTGAAGCTTGTGAATGAGGTGGTCTGGCTTGTTCTGCCGGTACATCGCCCAGCGCAGGAAAGTGAGTTTGCGCTGGCTTGCCGTTTTGATTTCCTGCATCAGATGACGCATCAATCGCTCGCGAACGAGTGACGGCAGCGGGGCGGGTTCGTAACGGAGGTACTGGCTTTTGGCGGCGGTGTTAAGAGCGGTAAAGAGGGCGAGCGTTAATCGTCCGTCCTCTTTCGCTTGATACGCTTCTTTGATCGTCGCCGCGACCGCTCCAGCGTCCGGCGCGGTGCGAATGCGCCGGTGGAGGGAGCGGTAGAGCGGGTTTCGGTTGCAGGCGCGGTAATGGAAATCGGCGCAGAGTTGCTCCAGTAATTTTTCGAGAATGGAGCGCGCCTCGAAGCGTTCTTCCGCGAAGGGACAGACCTTGATGGGTCGGGGAAGGTCAATCGTTTGGCCGTTGATGGAAACAAGCACGCGCGCCGTGCGCACGGTGCGCTCGTGGTAGATGAAGTCAGTAGCCGTATCCACCCACTCGTAAATTTCATCAAGGGGCGTACCCGAAACGTAGAGACGGCGCATTTCACCCGCCAGGTGTCGGGCTTCTTCCGGCAGCGAGTTTTCATCAATGTCGTCATCGAGTGTGCCGACGACAACCACGCGCTCGCCGTCAGTCATGTGCAGGCTCGTGACATGGTCTTCCGTATACTGTTCATAGACGGCTTCGTAAGTCGCGTGCAATTCGTCCGCTTCTTCCGCCGTCTGGGTCAACGCTTCGCAGTCCGCCAGATGCTGCTTGTATTCGTCCGTTACGAAGCCGGAAACGTGCGACTTGAATCGCGATGCGGCGCGCAGTTCGGTCTGGAAGATATTGGTCTCTTCCGTTTCGCCAAGCACGCGGGCGGCATAACGCATCCACGCGGCGCGCCGGTCGCTTTCAGACAGTTCATCATCCACGGGCGCGTCACGATTGAAGTTGATCTCGTACTCCACCTCGTCGCCGAAGTGTCGCTCTTCTTCGGTCGCGGTTACGGATGAAAGCTGCATGGCGAGCAGCGCCATCTCTTTGAGAACAACGCCAGCCGGTCGTGATTTGGCTTCCTTGTAGTAATGCGAAGCGATGGTTTGCAGCTCGCGGGCGCGGGCATCACTGCCGGCGATGAGTTTTACCGAGCGGACGAATTCGATGGCGTCTTCAAGGTTTCCGAAGATGCGCTCGGCGTGAGGTAAGGAAACGATCTTGGCTTCCTGCTCCTGCTCGGTTGCGGAACCGAGGTCGGGTTCGATACGAACGATGGTGTTGCCGACAACGACATGATCCTCGAAGTCGAGGCGCGCCAGTTGCGGCAGTGCCGACAGGTGATTGTAAACATCCTGCCGGGGAGAGCCGGTGTTGACGGGCCTGAAGATTTGCTGAAGGGAAGGACGTTCGATCTGCTGTAACATTGGAAGTGTACCTCTTCTAAGAATAGAAATTGGGTAAAGCACTTCCTTTACAGTCCATCTAAAATCCTCAGCGCTCGTGTCGAACAACTTCCCCAGGGAACCGGACATGTTGCAATAATCGGGTTTGAGAGAACCGACTTAGGTCCGAGGGCTAAGAGCGTTTTTCTAACCGCTTAGGAAAACCGCTTCGTGCCTGACGAATTGATAGGCTGCCCCTACTCACGGTTTACGGAACGAGCAAGAGCGCGGAAGGCGTTTGGACTTTCGGTGGGCGCGGAATTTCTGCTGACAATACGCAGGCGAGAATGTTTGCGCGAGCGGGCGTGCCGCCGTCGCTTGCGCTGGGTTGACCTGCCTTCGATGCGATCCGAAGTCTCAGCAAAAACTTTGGAGATCGAATCTACGAAGAACTGGCAAATGGCTAGGGCGACGATCAGGATGAGCAATCCCAGACCGAGGAAAGTGATGTTTTCTAAAAGATCGCCAAGCGTCGAGACGGTTGAGAGAGCTTGCGTGTGCATAGAGCCTTCGGTACCTCCGGCGAAAGAGAAGTGTTAAAGCTCCAATTGCTGACCGCTCGTTTTCTGAAGAGGTGAAAGGAGTGAAAAAGCGCAGGTCATGGCCACCTCTGACGCTATCGCCTCACATGTTCAAGTCGGAGAAGAGATGGATCGGGTGATTGACCTTACCGGTTGCAGACGAGCTATCAGGCGCGATTGGACAGGCATACTCGCCGCAAGGCGAAACCCAAACTTTTGCAGATTGGTCGGGCAATTATGAGGTCTAACTGTTTTCACCGGGAAGGTAACGGCGAAAGAATCACCGGGCGGCGCGCCCTTTGAGAGAGCGCCCGCCCGGTGGAGAAGTTAAAGAATGAAGATAGCGAAGAAGTGTTTGAGTTAATGCGATCCGGAGCCAGGCCCGGAGTTAAAGTCCAGCTAAAGTGGGAGCCACAAATCTTCCTCAGCATCGCCGGGAGCAGATTCGCAAGCAATAGCTTCGGCTTCCACCTCTTCTTCGGCAATGAGCATCACGTTTAGCTCCGCCATCAATCCCTCGTAAGCGTTGCGCACATCGGGCGGCAACTCCGGGTGGTCGCTTGAAATACTCTCCACGCCCGCGCCCGGCTGTTTTATTGCTTCAATTAAAGACTCGCTTGACTCGCTCATGATGGGCGACATGCGGCTCGGCACGTCCTTTCTTTTTGACAACACAACCTTTGCGCCCCCATCCGAAGCTCGGCGCGGGCCGAGCGCATCAGTGGGGGCTTTGGATAGCTTCCAGACCAGAAGACGGATTTTAACTCTCAACCATCTGGGACGCGAGGCGCAGATGTTGCTTGAGAGTGCTGTGGGCAACTCCTAAGCGCCGGGCGGCTGCCGGCATATGACCTTCCGTCTGGCGCGCCGCTTCGATGGCGCGCTTGCGCACGCGCATCTCCCACTGCTTGAGCGTTTCGCCGTCGCGGATGATACAGATGTCCACCGGAACCACAATATCGCCCTTGCGGGGAAAGACTTGATGCGCCCTGCTGGTATCGCATTCCGATGCGCTTCCTGCGAGGTACTGTCGAACGTCTTCCGCCGTAATCGGGACATCACCCGTGACGTAGCTTGTCAGCTCGTAAACCATATTCCGCAGGCGACGAATGTTGCCCGGAAAATCGAAAGCATAAATGAGGTCCACCGCGCCCGATTCGATGGTGAAGAGTTTATCGCGCTCACTGAGCCGGGCAGCTTCGCGAAGGAAGTGGTCGAGCAGGACGGGTATATCTTCTCGCCGCTCGCGCAAAGGCACGGTTTGAATCTGGAGAACGCTCAAGCGGCAGTAAAGGTCTTCACGGAATGATCCAGCTTCAACCATCTTTTCCAAATTGCGCGCGGTGGCGGCGATGATCCGGATGTTGCAATCAATGTACTGGGTCGTGCCGAGGCGCTTGATCCGCTTTTCTTCAATTGCCTTAAGCAACTTGTTCTGCAGCGAGATCGGAATTTCGCCGATCTCATCGAGGAACAGAGTGCCGCCGTCGGCATCTTCAAATAGCCCGGCGTGGTCTCGGTCTGCTCCGGTGAACGCACCCTTTTTGTAGCCGAAAAGTTCGGCTTCAAAGAGATGTTCAGGGAGGTTGGCGCAGTTGAGGTCTTTGAACGGACGTCCGGCGCGGCGCGAGCGGTCATGTATCTGGCGCGCGGAAAAGGTTTTGCTGGTGCCGGTTTCGCCGGTGATGAGAACGTCCAGGTGCGCATTGCGCGCGGCGCGTTCAATGTCGGCGTCGAGTTTCCGGGCTTTGACGCTGGGGAGCGCGCCCGTAGTGTGTGCAGCGTCGAATAGCCAGAGGTCGAAGGTATCTGTTTTTGCGTAATCCTGCTGGTGCTCGATAGCGTCGGCAGGGGGAATGGGGTAATGCTGCCGCATCGTTTCTTTTGTCTCCTTAAATTGTAAAGGTAGGCGCTCACTTCTTCGGGGCATTCAAGCCGCGCCAAGATCAAGGGAACTAGTGGCAAAACCGCATGGGGATGCGGACACCAAGTAGCGCGTTCGAATCAAACGAGCCGGCTTCGTTCAGAATTGAACCGAGAAGGCCTGGGCTCTTACGATAAGCGAGCGGTGAATCCAGTTACAAAATTCGTGCCGTATCGAAAACTTAGCCGCGAATGTTGTTGCAGAAGGGCGGAAAGGTTTGCGGAAAGTGAGTTTATGAAGATAACCGATGCTCTGAGCGATAGATGTGGAGAGCGTGCGTGTTGTAACAAGACTGAAACCAAGTGTAATAGGGATGGACTATCGTTGTAACAGAAATGGACTTTAATGATGATTATCGATCTTTTGATTACATGATGGCCGCCGAAGCAAGGCAGATTTCAGACGAGTCAGAAGCGTCATGCCTTTTTCGCTCCCGGCAACAGAAAGCGCAAAGACAACCATCCGCATGTGTAAAGACATCCGGCGTGATGGCCGTATCGAAATTGGCATAGAACACTGCGTAAAGAGAATCGCGCACGCGCGCGGGTCTGAGAGCATACCAATGAACGTCCTGCTCGCCGTTCTCCGTCAGCCGAGTCAGTAGATTCTCCATCAGGAGCAAGGCGCGACTCTTAGAACACATCTCCCACGCTACCGCGACGAGCACATCCGCGCCGCTCCAGTCCTTGAGAAAGCGGTCGCGCATTTCCGCGTCATGCTCGAAAACATCGTCCAGCAACCCGGCGGGCGCCTCACGCAAAGTCCACAGAAGAATCGAGCGCCCTTCGGTGGCGACGGATGAAGTTAAATTAGGTCTTAACATGGCGTCTGATGAAGGATTTTCGAGACTCTAACTTCCACGCAACAAGGGTTGATCCGAGCGCATTACTGCTTGAGCAAGTGGTGTGCCGATATCGAGATGATCTACTCAATAAACCGGCGACCTCATACCAGTTTTCAAGACAAACTCAGTTCTCTATTTGTAAAACGTGCTAAATTTGGCGTATCACAAAAACGTGACATAAATTCACATCTGCCGAGAATGCGTGATATACTGTCCTTGCGATGGAAAAGACGAAAGCAGAACAACTGCGGCAGAAAGTCGAGAGCACGGGCATCCTGCGGGCGCAAGATCTCAAGGCGCAGGGCATCCCGCGCGAATACCTGTGGCAGCTTCAGCAAAAGGGACTGCTGGAGCGCGCGGGCCGGGGCATTTACCGGCAGCCCGACGGAGAGGTGACGGAGTACCACAGCCTGGTGGAGGCTGCGCAGCGCGTGCCGCGCGGCGTGATCTGCCTGCTCTCCGCGCTCCGCTTTCACGACCTGACGACGCAAGAACCATTTGCCGTATGGCTGGCGATTGATCGTAAAGCTCATCGCCCGACGAGCGCCTGCGACGGTGAGATGACACCGCTCAATATCGTGCGCTTCTCCGGCGCGAGCCTCGTGAGCGGCGTCGAAGAGCACGTCATCGAAGGCGTCACGGTGAAAGTCTACAATCCGGCGAAGACGGTGGCCGACTGCTTCAAATATCGCCATAAGATCGGCGTGGATGTCGCCATCGAAGCCCTGCGCGACTGTTGGCAAAAGCGCTGCGCGAGCACGGACGAACTGTGGCGGTACGCTAAGGTGTGTCGCGTCACAAACGTGATGCGCCCATACATGGAGGCGATCACTGCTGTATGACTAAACAGCGCAATCTAGCCGCGTCGGTACGCCAGCGCCTGCTGAACGCTTCGCGCACGCGGCGCGAAGATTTTCAAGTGACGCTGACGCGCTACGCCCTGGAACGGCTGCTCTACCGTTTGAGTCGGAGCGGGTACCGCGAACAATTTATCATCAAAGGCGCGATGCTGTTCTCCATCTGGAATGAGAGTCCGCATCGCCCGACGCGCGATCTGGATTTATTGAGCTTCGGCGCGAGCGAAATCACTCGGCTGGAAAATACTTTTTGCGAAATCATCGACACCGAAGTCGAGCCGGACGGACTTGAGTTCATTACTGACACGGTGCGGGGCGGGCGCATCAAGGAAGATCAGGAATACGAGGGCGTGCGAGTGAACCTGCAGGCCCGATTAGAGGGGGCGCGCATCTCACTGCAAGTTGACATCGGCTTCGGCGATGCGGTCACGCCCGCCCCCGAAGAGATAGAGTATCCGACGCTGCTCGCAGGGTCGCCCGCGCCGCGTCTTCGCGCCTATTCGCGCTACTCGGTCGTCGCCGAGAAGTTTCAAGCGATGGTGATGCTCGGTATCGCTAATACGAGGATGAAAGATTTCTACGACGTGTTGACGCTCGCGCGCACTTTTGATTTTGACGGCGAGGTGCTCTGCCAGTCACTGAAAGCGACATTTGAAAGGCGCGCCACCGAACTTCCTCTGACTACTCCTTTAGCTCTCACGCCGGAGTTTTATATGGAACAGACCAAACAATCGCAGTGGAATGCTTTTCTCAAGCGCAGTCAATTAATGGAGAAATCTGCACCGCTCGAAGAGGTGGCAGCCTTGCTGCAAAATTTCCTCATGCCGCCGACCTTAGCGGCGTCTAAGGACGAATCATTCGAGATGCGCTGGAACTACAGCGCCGCAAGCTGGCAAACCAAGGGCAATGAAACGGAACTGCCATGATACCCAACCAGGCTCAATCTCCTTGAGAATTTGTGACCCCATCAGATGAAGCTTAATGAAGATCGTAAACTGTGACGGCAAGATCATGAGCCGCGAGTTCATCGCAGATGATCTGCTCGATTTCGCGCCAGTCACCGCCCGCCAATCCTGCGCCGATGCGCGGCATATGAACTGACGCTTTGAGCGTCATGGCGTGTTGGCGCACACGCGCGAGTCCCTGCCGCATCGCTTCATAACGCACCGGCGAAAGTCCGTGATCGCCGCGATGGCGAATCCCGCGCTGCCCGATCAGATTGGCAACGAAGATGTCGCTCGCAACTTTGATAAATTGAACTTGTCCCAATGCAAAGGGCACGCCGTCAAGTTCGCCTGCCTGATGCCACAGCCGATATTTCCTTTCAGGCTCACGCCATCTCTGCGAGAGAGCTAACACGAAACCCGCTCCCCACGCTCCAACATCATTAACGCAGTGAGTGATTATCTTCATGCCTGTGCCCTGCGGCTCAGTCGCGTCGCCAATCCGATACTCAATCTTGTGCATAGAATTTATTTCCGGTGAATCTATCGCTCGGATGCGGGCATCAGTTATTGCTCCAAACACGAACGCCGGAGCGCATCTCTCGCGGAAACAGGGCGGCGCGCTTGATATGGCAAAACGGTAGCGGCGGACTGTTTCTGCGCGGGTTGCGGTTGCGCCATGCTTTTAACCGCGACGAGGCGCTGCTGTTGCTTGCTTGCAGGTAGATGTGTTGTCACCGGTCTTGAATAGCGAGCCATTCTTTGCAGGTGCATAAGCGTTCGTCTCCGAACCTTGCGCCGTGCGAGTTTAATTTCCAGGCAATCGCAACACCCTTCAAACATTGCTGAGAGACAGTCGAGCAGATAGCGGCACAGGGCGACAGCTAGGATAAATCCCAGCAGCCCGCAAGCTAGGAGCACGGTTAGTAGCCATCCCTCATCGAGAGTTTGGGCAAGCAATAAGAGGCAACGAGGCATCATTCGTTTTTGCTCCAGGCAGAAATAAAGTCATCAGACGCTCATCTGCTGGCCGCTCTTATCTTCGAGCAGGTCGGATTATTGATGTGCAATGAGGTTCCGGCTCGAGTCAGAAAACGACCGTCTTTCTCTATCTATCTCAAAATATTTCTTGCCTGAAACAGTGTTTCTTTGTCAAGATGCCCTTGGGTAAAAAATAATGACCACTAAAATGGCGGTTAGGGCGGTAAAAAGGGGCTGGATCTGAGAACTAAACTTCCCTTCAAGCTCATGCAGAGGACGCACGCTGTTGTGCCTTTGATCTTGTGCTCTGTGTCGGCGGGGTTTCCGTCGCCGGCTGATGATTATGTGGAACGCACGATTGATCTGAATGAGTGGCTGATCGGGAATGAACTGGCAACATTTATCGTGCGGGCCGAAGGCGATTCGATGACGGGCGAGATTCATTCAGGCGACCGGTTGATCGTGGATCGCTCGCTCGAGGCGCGCCACAGGGATGTCGTCGTCGCCTGTCTGGACGGGGAGATGATCGTCAAGCGGCTCCTGGTCCGGGACGGCAGATATTATCTACAGCCTGAGAACACTTCGTACCCGTTGATCGAAATCACCGAAGAGCGTGAGCTGATCATCTGGGGCGTGGTGACGCACAGCATTCATCCTTTGCGATAGGAGTCAAAGCAAGCCAGGACGAGACGAGCGCGAGATGGGTAAGCAGCGGCAACAACTATTCGGACTGATCGATTGCGATCAGTTTTACGTTTCCTGTGAGCGAGTTTTTCAACCCTCGCTCACAGGTAAACCCGTTGTCGTGCTCTCAAACAATGATGGAAATATTATCGCGCGAAGCATTGAAAGTAAGGCTTTAGGAATAACGATGGGCATGCCTTTCTTTAAAGCGCGTGACCTGATCGAGCGCCACGGCATCATCCCGTTTTCATCGAACTATAATTTATACGGCGACATGTCGCGCAGAGTGATGGACACGATTGAAACAGTCGTCCCTGCTCACGAGCGGTATTCGATTGATGAAGCCTTCGTGCATTTCGACGAAGGTCAGCCGGACAGGGAAGCTCATCGTGTCAAACAGACGGTCAGACAATGGACCGGTATTCCTGTTTCCGTCGGCATCGGCTCGACAAAGGTACTTGCCAAGGTCGCCAACAAGATCGCCAAGCGCCAACCCGAAACGGGCGGCGTGGTTGATCTGTCGGACGCAGAGGCCCGTGACCGTTATCTCAAAGAGTTTGACGTCGCCGACGTGTGGGGCATCGGCCCGCGCTCGAGTGCATACCTTAAATCGGAGGGGAAGCGCGAGGATGTACAGCCGGATCTATGGGAAGCTTCGGGACTGGAGCCGCTCCTGAAAAAGCGCAGGGTGGAGACGGCATACGAGCTGATGCAGTGTTCAGACTCGTGGATCAGGAAGCACCTGACGATCCGGGGCCTGCGGCTCGTATGGGAACTGCGCGGCATCTCATGCCTGCCTTTGGAAGCATTCGAGAAACCGAAGCAGGGTATCTGCTGTTCGCGCGCTTTTGGGCAATCTGTCATGTCGCTCGAAGCGCTCACTGAGGGCGTCTCGATGCACGCAGCACGGGGCGGCGAGAAACTCCGGCGACAGAGGTTAGCGGCATCACACCTGACGGTCTTCATCTCCACGTCGCGCTTTCACACCAGACCCGAAGAGATCTACTCGGCGTCGGCAAGTTTGCGGCTTGTTGAACCGACCTTTTTCACCGCCGAGTTGGTTACTGCGGCGAAGTTGCTGTTAGAGCGCATCTATAAACCCGGCTTTCAGTACCGCAAGGCAGGCATCTACCTGGCCGATATCGTGCCGCAGAGGGAACGGCAACAGAGCTTCCTGCAACACACTGACGCGGAGAAAAGAGAGCGACTGATGGCGGCAGTGGACCAGATCAACCGCCGGCACGGGCGTCATACTCTGCGTCCCCTGTCGATGGGCTACGAGCATCAGTGGCAGATGAAGAGGGAACTGCTCTCGCCTCGTTACACGACCAACTGGCGAGAAGTGCCCAGAGTGAGATTGGGTGAGCAACCAACACTGTGATCGATCAAGGCGAGCCAGAGTGAAGAAAAAATCGAGAAGGGAAGTGGAGAGTTAATATGTGCGGACGATTTACATTGAAGGCGCCGAAAAAAGTTATCGCTAAACAATTCGGCGTGAGAATAGAGGATGAGCTTGTGCCGCATTACAACATCGCGCCGACTCAAACGGTGGCCGCCATCCGCTTGGCGCAAGGTGGCGAGGGCATGGAATTCATTCGCCTGGACTGGGGTTTGATACCGAGTTGGGCCAAGGATACCACCATCGCAAGTAAGTTAATCAATGCGCGGAGCGAGACTCTCTCCGAGAAACCTTCCTTCAGAGAAGCATTAAAGCGCAGGCGGTGTTTAATCGTCGCGGACGGATTCTTCGAGTGGGATAAAAAGGGGAAGACCAAACAACCTTACTATTTTCAGCTTAAGGACGGACTGCCTTTCGCCTTCGCCGGCCTCTGGGAGCGTTGGGCGGGTCATGAGGAAGGGGGCGTCGAGACTTGTACGATCATCACCACAACGCCGAACGAATTGCTCGCGCAGGTTCATGACCGAATGCCGGTTATATTACCTCCTGAGGTTTATAGTATGTGGTTGGATGAAGAAGTGCGAAACGGTGAGATGCGTAAAGAATTGCTATCACCATACCCATCATCGGAAATGATCGCCTATCCGGTCAGTAGACAAGTCAACAGCCCACAGAATAATAGTGAGAGGTTGATCAGAGAATTGAAGGAGACGACATTCGTTTAAGCGCGGTGACTTGGTCATCGCTGATAAGAGTATCGTTAATATGACAACAGTCATGAGTGAGACACTTCCAATTAACAGCGCCGCGCGCAATGCGGTATGGGTTTATGACGCTTTTGTCGAGTCGCGTTTTAGTGGCGCGCCCGCCGTAGTTGAATCCAAGCGTTCATATGAGATGCCTGAATTCAACTCGCTGCCAGAAGGTGCTGACATTGCAGTCGAACTCTACGGCGGGGCCGTCATACTCAGGTTGGACGGCACCCAACGCCGCGTGTATGTCCGCCGCTTTGAATTCGTCTCGTTCACTTCTGATGAAGAGGCGCGCCACAGATTTCTGACGTTGTGGCGTGAAATTGAATCGCTCGACTCTGCCGCGGAAGTTGAACGTGCCGCCGACGAGTGGTTTGAAAAGCGGAAGAGAAAGTAAACAGGCGCGCCAGTTTTAGTACCGGCTGCGCCTGTTATTCGTTAACGGTCACTGTCCTCACCCCAGCAACCGTCTAGGCATTTGGATTCACCGCATGCCCAATCGCGGCAGATTCTACCTGCTTGCGGAACTTCACGCAACCCTTTTTGTTGTGTGCAAATGGACTTATATTACTCACAGAAGAGGATGGCTCGCGTCCGATAACATCTTCAGCATGGTTGCTGAGTATGAATGATCCCAAAGACAAAGATACTGACCTGCACCGGCCCGACGGCACCTTCTTCAAAGGCGAGAAGGTCGGGCACGGCGACGAGCGTTCACGTATCCGCGAGCGGGACGGCGTAATCTTCAAGGGCGAGGAGATCGGCTACGTTGACGAGGAGCGGCGGATTCGTAAACGCGACGGGATGATCTTCAAGGGCGATGTCGTCGGACAGGTAAAAGGCGAGGCCGCACATGCCAAAGACGGTTTCTTCTTCGAGGGTGAGCAGTGGGGTTACGTTGACGACGAGGGGAACATTCGCCAGAAAGACGGCATCATCTTTCGCGGGCGTATCATCGGCAAGATGCGCGGGCACAACAAGGCCGCCGCGCTCGGCTTTTTCGTCCTGCGCTTCACGAAACTGGAAGAGCGCTATCAAGAATTAGAGCGCGAGGTTCGTTCGGCGAAGAGCAAGGTTGCGCTGCTCGGTAAGGTACGCCACATGCTCGACTACGTGACGAAGGCTGATGCGCTGGGCGACTTCGACAGCCTGCTGAACAAACTCCGCAATCTTGAGAGCGAAATCACGAGTGAGCAGTCACGCAACCGCTCGCGCAAAGAAGACCTTTGCCGCAGGGCCGAATCACTCAGCCATTCGAACGAGTGGAAGACCACCGCGGAGAAGTTAAAAGAGTTGCAGCAGGAGTGGAAGACTATAGGTTCAGCCGGGCGTGAAGAAGACGAGTCGCTCTGGCAACGTTTCCGCAGCGCACAGGATAAGTTCTACGAACGAAGAAAGGAGCATTTCGAGCGCCAGGATCAGGAGCGGCAGCGCAACCGCACGAAGAAAGAGAGCCTGTGCTCCCGCGCCGAGGCGCTCAGTTCATCGTCCGACTGGCAGAGCACGGCTGAGGCGCTCAAGAGCCTACAGGGAAAATGGAAGCAGGTCGGCTCCGCCGGCAGAGACCACGAGGACGGACTCTGGAATCGCTTCCGTCACGCACAGGACCGATTCTTCGAGCGGCGCTCGGCGCACTTCGCGGAAAGGGATCGCGAGCAGCGCGAGAACCTGCACCGCAAAGAACGCATCTGCTCGGAGGCCGAATCGCTTGCCCACTCCGGTGACCCGAAGGCCGCGACCGAGCGCGTCAAGGAGTTGCAGGAGAAGTGGAAGGGAATCGGCTATGTGCCGCGGGATCAGGCGGACGCGCTTTGGGATAGATTCCGGCACGCCTGCGACCGCGTGTTCGAGCACGCGCGCCATGAGCGTGAGCGAAAGCAGGATGAGTGGCGTGACAAGATGCGAGAAGCGCTCGACCGAAAGCGGCAGCAGGCCGGGAGGTTGCGCGAGTCAATCGAACACGATGAAGGGAACGTCTCGCGCTGGCAAGATACGATTTACAACTTGCGGCCCGGCGGGCGCGCCGACGAGATTCGTGATGATTTGGAGTCGAGAATCTCCGACGTAGAAGATAAGATTCGGTCGAAGCGGCATAGGTTAGACGAACTCGAAGATTCTATCAGTGATATTGAGTCGAGATTAAATCACTAATCTCCCCATGAATCGATCGCCTCATCTGAAACTTGTAGTAGGAAATAGTCAGTATGAAAGTATTAGATTGTGAAACTACCGACTCGACCTATGCGTCACTAGAGCAGATTCTCGGCGTCGGCAGGTCTCAGCTCGAATCAGTGTTCGAGAACGTAGACGTGGAAAGTTTTTATCGAGACAATCGTTATTACCCTCAACCGCCTGAGTCTCTTGTCTTTTCAGAGGTGAGCAAAGTAATAACTCTGCCGGGGGATTACGATCGGACCTGCTGGTTCCACCTGACCCGAACAGCGCCTTCAAATAATTTCCAGCAGGGCATTCTGCCGCTGGGGCAACGTCTCGACGCGATCTGGAACTTCCTGTATTCGCTCGCTAAAAAAAGCGTGTCGCCTGAAGAGTGGGACGAGTTCAGGCGTGAAATGGGTTCACACCACCACGCCGGCCTCTACGAGATGAAGGCGAGCGACTCGATGCACTGGGGCCCATACGCGCTCCTCAGCAGGGATCACGCCTTTAAGCCTGAGGAGATTGGAAACCACGACTACCTGGGCGCGCCGGAGATAGTCGAAGACATCTGCATCTGCTTTTCGGAGAGGTACGAATTTGACTTGCTAGGCGCTTTCATGAAAAAGACGAGACCGTGCATCGTTAAGTTCTTTGACGGTTCGCGAAGCGATTGCGTCTCCACAGCCGTGTATCATCTGTATAACGCGCATCGGGGAAATGGTTGCTCGGGGCAGTGCAACACCTGTTACGACGGGGAAGGCGTGTCGGTAACGCCGGAGCGCATTATGAAAGTGGAATTCCCGAAATACAAGAAGCACCGCCGCAAACTGATGTCCGCGGATGCGAGTTCATGGCAGGAGCACGTAAAGCATCTATGGGATGAAGTATAAATGAGGACTCGTGCTGCCAGTCAACGCGTACTAAGACATAACGGCTCAAAGGTTCTCTGCGTCATACTACCCGGTGGAATGAGTTGCTGAACACTCGAGAATTTACAACTGCTAGGTGATTAAACCTGCTTTGCAGCACGACTCCTAATTTTCGGTAATAGGAAGGATTTACAATGTCTTAGATTAAAGTAAATGCAGAAGAATGGAATTCTCTTTCAGCGGAGGATCAATCGAGAATCACGAGGATAATGAGAGAAAACGGACTACTTGATGAAGATGAGGACATTATTCCTGATCCGGACACTCTTCCCACAACTGCTAAGGTAAACAGCGATAAAGCGAGCACTAAGTAAATTTATCGTTGAGACTATGTTTTTTTGTAGTTTCCTGTTTATCTCATAGCAAAAAATATTTCGCACCTTTTTGGATCCCTATATTTTGACACTTATATGAGCGGCGAAACTATTGATCGCTTACCACATTGAGAGGGTATTGTGTGGTCGTGTGGTGCTGTGAAAAATGTAGAACAGGGGCTTCGACAGGCGATACTTGCCTCGTAATCTTGAAATCTATGAATCTCTTCTGAACTGAGAGTGTTTAGCATAATAAGCAATTGTACATGGAGGCTCAGTTATGAAGTGGCTTAATTATTACTATTTGTGGCGTGGCAAATCTTGCAGTGGCAATCTTTCTTATTCACTCGACGATGGCGATAAAAGGGGCGGGCAATTTAAACTAATTTGAGGTGGGTCATAGATAACACCAAACAGAAATCTGAGCGGAAAGGATGAATGGGCACATATTTACATCCCCTTGGAAACTCCACTATTGACATATAAGTAAGAACTATATAATCTCCCCGCGTCGTTTTTTCTAAGCTTGGGGTCTCACACTAGACGCACTCTTTTACCGTGTATACCTCACGCCCACAGACCTTTAGAATTCGAGCTTACTTCTAAGGCTCGCGCAATATTACTTTTCCGGATCCATCTGCTTGAATATACCCAAACCTAAAGGAGACTGATGTCATGGCTGATGAAATTAGAGTAAACGCCGATGCGTGGAACAACCTCCAGCAAGATCAGCAGGAGGAAATCAATCGCATCATGTCGGAGAGCGGCTTAACCGGGAGTATTGTCGCGGACCCCAGTGCCCCCGCCCCTCAAGCTGCCGGAGCAGGACTAAAGCTTCCGGGCGGGTTCTGCAAAGTGCTGTGTGACCTAGCTTCAACAGCCGCAAAGATAGCATGCGGACGGCTTCCGGCACCTGCCCAACCTATCTGTATCGCGGCGGCTGACGCTGGTGCTGAGCTATGCAAGAGCAAGTGCAAGTAGCCCCCAAGACTAAAATCTACAAGCTTTATAATCCCTGACGCATTGTACAATGCGTCAGGGATTATAATTGTAATAAACGCTGCAATCACTATTTAGGGGTCCCCACAGTGCGTGAGCTATTTCCTAAATCTTCGATCCGACCGGGAAGCATTATCCCCTGGGCTTTCGCAGGCATTGGTTGCTGGCTTAGCTACACTCTTTTCCAGCACGGCCGAAGATTATCGAAGCACCTCAGTTTACTTGAGCAACAGTTGAATCAAAAAAATGCTTTTCCAGTTTCTGAACTGGAGATTCCTAGAGAATTATCCGTCGGTTCGCCAGCACCTGATTTCGAGTTACCAGACGTTCAGGGGAAGCGCCAAAACTTGTCCCAATGGAGAGGCAGGCGAATCTTATTAATCTTCTTTGATTCAGAGTGCGTCTTTTGCACAGAGATGACCTCCTCGCTTACATCTCTTTCTTCCGACAGCTCTGACGGTCGTCCAGTTGCCATTATTGTTGCGACAGGGGAGGTCGAAAAGAATCGACAATTTGTTATCGAGCACGGAATCAAATGTCCAGTGTTGCTTCAGGAACAGTCGGAAGTCATGCTCAAATACAGAGTGCCAGGTACACCCGCTGGCTACTTGATAGATGAGGATGGTTGTATCGCGAGCGAACAATTACTCGGGGCACAAGCGATCCTCCACCAAGCCGGATCATCAGACTATTCTTACTTAAAGGAACCCATAGGGGACAGACAATTATCAGTCGCGGATGGTAATCAAATTCCGTCGAAGGCTCAACGAGGCAACCTCCCGCTCGTCGAGAGCCATATTGCACGTCACGGACTAGCTAAAGGAGAGATTGCGCCTCTTTTCAATTTGCCGCGTTTGGACGGAGAGGACCTGTCTTTAGCAGAGTACAGGGGAAGGATGATTCTGCTGGTCTTCTCTGATCCTGAATGCGGCCCTTGCAATCAGCTAGCACCTCGCCTGGAAAAACTCGCTCGTCGCACTCCGGATATACAGATCATCATGGTCAGTCGTGGGAGTGTTGAGGCGAACAACGAGAAAGTGCTTGAACATGGACTCACCTTTCCAGTAGTCCGGCAAAGGCACTGGGAAATCTCGCGTCTCTATGCGATGTTTGCTACGCCTATCGCTTACTTGATAGATGAAGGGGGGCTGATTGTTGCTAACTTGGCAATTGGAGTAGAGCCAATCCTGAATCTCTTAATAAGCGCGGCTGTTATGTCTTTGTTGAAAGAGACGAAAGCATCAAGCGATGCATCGGCTGAAGGAGGCACGGAAACAGGTGAATCGGTCCTGATGCAATCAGAGTCTAGAGCCTAAGACGCGCTGCAATTTGGAAACCCACATAGAGCTAAGGACAACACAGTATGGAACAGCCTTGATACGGGATGAAGGCATAAGGATGAAAGTCGGATACTTCAAATCATGTAACTTTTTTTGCTTTCATCCTTCCTAACTCCCACTTCAGCCTTGCTTTCCCTGCTCCGGTACTGATACGGACACTCATTCGGATGGTAGTTGCATTCAATTGTATATGCGAGCTTCACCGTTTGGTCTTCAACATCAAAGCCTCGGAAGCACCCTTAACTGGTAACAGATTTCGTACCGCCTCCATATGAGCGGGTGTTACCATTTCAACTGTTGTTAAAGCGGACGGATCAGTTACTTCGCTTGAAAGAGCGGCGGCGAAGTTCTTATACAAATCGGGGTTGGCAGCAAGATGAAATGCCAACTCCTGCCCGACCTCTTTCAGGCGCGACGTAAGCTCCCCTTCGTTGGTGCCCAACAGCTCTGCGAGTTTGATTCGTAGTCTGGCGAGTAAGTGATCTTCGACTGCCAATGCTTTTTCATTCCCTGCGTTAAGCACCGGTTCAAAGAGGTGTACGAAGGTCTCCATGTTCCCGCTGTCGAGAGGAGCGTTCTTATTCAGCGCAAACGCAGTCGGGCCGACTACAAAGTCAACGTCGTTGGGGAGCGGGGCGGCAAGCACCTTTTCGGCATTAACCAGTCCGGCGCCGTATTGTCCCGGAAACCACGCCGGAACCTGTTCACAGCTTGTGCGCAATATATGGTTGAAGATGAAGGGAATCTTTTCTGCCCCGTAACGCTGAACCAGATGGTCGCGCCCATGTTTTGAGAGCCACAGTGCCGCTATCCCGGCCACGGCGGCGACAGCGTAGGAAGTGCCCGAACCACGCTGCACGTCGTAAACATCTTGACCATTCTGCTGCGTGACATCCGCGCGCCAGACAGATTCGCCGGGCGCGGTGACATCCACCGCGCTGCCGTGTGACGATGCCCACCAAACATCACGGCGCGCGTTGCACGCAGCAACGGCAATTACTTCTTCATACGCCGCGGGCCAGACCACGTAGCCGACGTAGTTGCCTGCCGCCGCGCACACGATCACCCCTCTCTTCTGAGAGTACAGAACAGCTGCCAGCAGTCGCTGGTTGAAGAATCCTGTGCCCATGCTCATCGAGATCACATGCGCGCCCTGGTCGGTGACAAACTCTATGGCGGTGGCTAAGCTGGTCGGACTCAGGAGCACTACCGTCGGAGCCACTCGGCACGGGATCAGCTTTGCGCCGGGGGCAATTCCGCTCACCGCTTTGCCGCTCGGATAATTGCCCTGAGAGTCTTTAGGGCTGATAATCACACTTGCGGTGCCCGTCCCATGACCTGGAAAAAGAAGTGTCCCGCTCTGCATTCCGTCTTGCGCGTCGTTATCGTTATCGACGAAGTCGTGGCCCTGTTCGGCGAGAAGATTGCCTATTATCTCCGGGTGTCGGCGATAGCCGGTGTCAGGGTGTCCGACGATGACACCCTCTCCGGGCAATTTGCCCGGAGCAGGGAACGCTGAGGCCCACGCCTCAAAGATACGCATTTGCTTAAGACTCCAGAGCGCATCATTACTCTCAGGTATGTCAGGCGGAGTCCAATTAAATCCGACTTCGGCTGAGAAATCTGCGGGAACTGCCGCGCTGCCGCGTCCCGGTACAACGGGCACTCCGAACAAAGGCTCCGCGTTAACCAGTCCGGGCGTCGAGCGTAATCTGTAAGTGTTCTCCCAAGCTTCTTTAATAGTCAGAATGTCGGCAGTTGACTCTACGCCTCCCGCGACCATCGTCACCTCGAAATCAGTGTTGGTGTCGCGGATAGCCATCAGTCTCCAGCCCGTACCCAACACTGAATCCACTATCTCCTGAGCCCTTTGCTTCTCGTCGGGCATGACCATCTGTATATAATAGCCCTCAAAGATGGCAGCGGGAATCGTAGGTTGACTGGTCGGGTTAGCGTTCGCGCTCATGTTGTTATCCTCCGACAAACCTGAATGGCCACTCGATGCAGGGTGAGAGTGGAAACCAATCAGTTAAATTCTGACACGAGGTCTCTTCGGGTCGAAACGAGTTCTGTTGGAAGGCGGGTGCGATCCTTTCACGAAAAACACGCGCTACTCGACGAACACATATTGATCCAGCGGAAGCCCGTACAGCTTCTGCGCTCCAGCCTTGTCAAGGTCGGTGAATGCCAGTTCCTTACTCCCTATGCCGCCGCAAAAATAGTGCATGACCGATTGTGGATCATATGCTCCGAACTCTATCGTATTGGCAAGGTCTTCATGCGGGCAGACCGGAGGTGCGCCGCTCCGTATGTGTTCATGACGGAACCCGAGCACATGACCCAGCTCGTGACGAAAAACTCCGACGCGATCAAATGGAAGGTTGGGGTCATAGTAGGATGGATCAACGAAGACACGTCTGCGATTCTTCGGGTCAGTCGGGAAGAAGGCGAGTGCTATGAAATTGCCTCCTGTATTGTATTCCCTAACAGTAAAGGTAACCTCATCGGGCTGCAATGTCGCACTTGTATCCAGCTCCTCTTTATGTTGGAACTTGATCCCGCAGATACCTTCCCATGCCCAGGTCGCCAATTTAAAATTGTCCTTGACCAGTTTGTAGTTTGCCTCTGTGTCGCCAATGGTGAAACTATTTTTGAGGATGCAGTAGGTTAGGATCATCCCATCCTTCCAACGTACCATCTTGCCATCCTGTGTAGTGCCGAGAAGGGCTGTGCGTTCCTGTCCCCCGATGTCTCCAAGCCCGAGCGACGCACGCTCCTTCTTCAAAGCCTGCTCTTTTTCCAAGGCTTCACGTTGACGGGCATAAATCTGTAGGTCCTTTTCATCAAGCAGCATATCGCCCTCGGCCAGATAAAATGTCTCACCATCTATCTCTACTCTCTTGAGCCTGTTCTTAAGCTTAGCGAGGATGTCGCTGGCCGATTCAGTTGCAGCGGCTGCTGTACCTCCAGTGGTTATGCTCGGAATCTTTTTGTCGTCTTGTGCAGGCATGGTTCAAATGCTCCTTTTGTGGTCTTGAGGTTTTCCGCCATTCAAACCGGCAAAGCGGCGGGTGCCAGAGAAGCATCAACGCTTGTTGAGCCGCTCCATGATTAAGGATTTAAGTCGGTCGTCCAATTCTAGGAATAGCTCACGGGACATCGAATACACACTGCCGTCGCCCTGCTGGCTGGAGCCTTTGATGAGAGAGTCCAGGTAAAAATCGTCCTCTTCGCCGAGGGTGTCGCCTCTTACGGCGTACAGTCGCTCGCCGTCAATATCCATTGCCGAGCGCTCTTTTAACTCTGCGAACTTTTTGGATGCGGACATGGCCGAGCGCAGTTCCGGATGCTCATCCAGAAATTTTGTTGCTATGCTTTTCCCGCTTCCATTCGACATCAATTCGAACTTTCTTTTGAACGCGCAGCTTATTTTAAGACCTTCTCTCTACCTTGATGCAAGATGGTGAAAACTATTGCACGCCACGCCAGTGTGTACTCAGCTTAGGCAAGCTCAAGGCAGCGGTATGATGACTGCGTTATTACTTGCACGGATCATACGCGGCGGTCTCGCCTCAGTCACTTCAATATTACTCGGATAAAATATCGAAGTTGCGCCGCCTAAATTAAGCTTGGCCTCGAAGATTGGGCCCGCGGGCAAAGTACCTGCCCCCCCATTTCGTTGGATTTCAAAGATGGCCTGATTCCCATCAGGGTGCTCGTAAAGCAAACGATAGCCGCTTTCCCTCAAAGCCTGCGTCGCCTGTAGTGATTGGATTGAAACGTCATCGCCATTGACGACCAGTCTCCCCTTCAACACATCCAGATTGAGCGCGCCATAGAGCAGCACGGGCAAGTTGACTGTCTGGTTCGGTTGCGCCTCTACTCTGTCCGGCTTGAGCATGGCTCCCCTAGCAACGGCGCGGTCTCTGATCCGGTCTTCAGCTTTATTTAAGACCTCGTAAGTAAAATCAATTGCGCTCCCGGAGATGCGAGTGCTCAATGGTTGCTGTACCAAAGCTTTCCACGCGGCAACGCGATACTCCTGATCTCGCTCATCCTCAGGATCGGGCGGGGTGAATGGAGGAGACTTTAGAAAGTCGAAGGTAGGCTCTTTGCCCAGAGCGCGAAAAATAACGGGTGCAGACCAACTCGGCGGATACGGGTTGAGCTGAAACAGGTCTTCTCGACCGGCGCGCACTGCTGCTTCTACATCACCCGGCACGTCTATCAAGAGACTTCTAAAGAAGACTCTCAAAAAAACCACAGCCGCCTGCGTCTCCAACCGATATCTCATGCCGACAGCGAATTGCACGCCTGATTCACTATTGACCAGTGCTTGCGCAACGCCCTGGCTGCCGCGTATCCATTGCGGTGTTAGATCGTCAAGCTG
Organism: Pyrinomonadaceae bacterium; assembly: GCA_049593215.1. Classification (GTDB taxonomy): domain Bacteria; phylum Acidobacteriota; class Blastocatellia; order Pyrinomonadales; family Pyrinomonadaceae; genus JBAWGU01. The sequence goes on along the minus strand of JBAWGU010000839.1, from coordinate 33,380 downwards.
CGCCTTGATTGCAGCGGGAACTTCAGCAGCTGTCAAGCAGCCGGCCAACAACACGACGGGAATCGGACGATTTTGCAGTTCTACCTTGAGTTGATCCGAAGAGACAGATGAGTAGGATTTCCCGTCGGCGGTCTCCCATTGCAGCACGCCGACGGGAGGTAGCCCTTCATGGTTTTCGCGTATGTCACCGTGGCCCAGATAAACCAAAATGTCATATTGAGCCTGACGTAATTGCTCGCGGAAGGCTTCCCATGTAGGAGGGCGGGTCGCTCCGTTCTCCGAACTTAATAAAACAACTTCAACGAGATTTGCTCCGAGGTTCGCGTTTGCAAAATTCAGAATCTCGTCACGAATAGGTACAGCTTTCGGAACCGCGCCGCCCAGATCCTGTGGATTCGAGCGCACAAGTAGTATTCTCAAAGGCCAACTGTGTATAGCTGCCGAAGCCTGGGCTATTCCTACTTTGGGGAGCAGGTGAACGATGGAATCCACCTGCCGTTTCAGCGCCAAGGGCCCGCCGCCGAATATCAGCATCTCGACTGGCACATCGGACAGAACACGGAGCAGCCGCTCATCAACGCTGAAGACTAGCCGCAGCTTGCTATTCACTCTACCAAGCGCCGTCGTCAAATATGCGCTCAGGTCTCCACCGAGCAGCCATGTGCTCATTTCCGTAGCAACCTTATTTGAGATGACGGCTGTAGCGTCGCCCCGGCGTAACTGATCCATCTCCTGAGGCAGTAGAAAGAGTGGGTCGCGTGGAATAAGTTGAGTGCCCGCTTCGGGTAAATCCTGTGCGTGTATGACTACGCGGTACTGGTTATTCATCTCAGGAGAGATCTCAACCACAAAGTCGCTGCTCATTGTTTATCCTCCGCTGCCAAGTCAAACCACGGAGTTAGAGCCGCGTCGAGGTTATCCTGCCGGGTACTTTCGGCCGCAGCAGAAGGCGTGTCGGTGATATTGTCGGAAAGATTAGCGTACTTTGAATCAACTGCGCGCAAGTCGTCTAGGAGACTGCGTGAGACCTGCAAGTCGGCGCTAATTACGTTGGGCGCGGCTTTCGCCGTCGTCGCCGACGCCGCTTTAGCGCCCCTCGACCGACTGACTTTTGAGCGCACGAATTCACGTCCCAGCCGGTGCCGTAGGAAGAGCGCGACCGCTGCCGGCGGGCCGCTTTCTTGTGCCTTCGACATCGCGTCTTCGACGCTCAAGCTCGTAGCCAACCCTTGATAGAAGCGACTCCAAAACTTTTTTTGTTGAAGCTGGCTCAACGGGCCCAGCGGCGTCACGATTGTAGGTAAGACCTGTCGGGATGCACCCAAGCAAACGAAGGCGCGATAAGCGGTCGGGGTACATTGCGTTGCATCAGACGTTTGTAAAGTCTCAACCGGGGATAAACCTAGAATACTCACGCGGCTGCCGAAGAGCATAGAAGACAGTTCGCTCGGCGCGATACGCTCCGTCTTATCGCTGCCTAGTTCAAGGATGCCTTCATAGGCCAGAGACACCGTGCCATCGGCGACGATATGCACCAGTTCAAACTTTTCGCGCGCCGCACGAGACAAAGCATCGCGTGGTGAGCCAGTCATCGGCACCACTTGAATGCTTGCACTCTTCGAGAGACCTAAGAGCGCAGCGCGCAGGGCGTCGGAGGTTCTCGCTGGATCATGGATAAAAGCAAGTCGTAGTTTAGTTTTCTCCAAAGGCACGAGCGGAGCCCATTCACCGGGCAGTCCGCGCACGAAAGAGAACTTGCCTTTGTTGAAGCCCCGGGTCGAATAGGCGATCAATTCCCACGGTAAATCATCCAACTCAGGAGTTTCACTGCTCCACCACATGCGTACAGGTTTGTTTGTGGGAAACGAAGTCTGGAACAGCTTCTCCAAACCGGGAGAGAGAGTCTCAATCAGTCGCGAGCGCATATGGTTCGGGTCTTTTTCGCCTTCTATGAATGCCTCCAGATATTCCTTATAGTGACCCCATCGAACCCCGACTTGCTCCACGGCAACCAGCGTCAGGTTGTCGATCTGTCCGTATTGCTCTAGATACATAGGGGGCAGAGGATGAAGAGGGTTAATCTCCATGTTGGCATAGACAAGCGCATCATAAGAGCGCGTCGTCTCGCTCGTAGAGGAACGCCGCAATTTTGTCTCCTCTGATGGGCTGAGACGCGACGGAATGAGTCTGACCACTATCTCTTCAAACCGCCCGTCCGGCGTCCTCGTCGTTGTTCTGCTGGATGAGGAAAACATAAGCTCATGCCTCACTGGTTAAATTCAAGCTCGCGCGTCAACTGGCGTAGAAATTCCTGTCGGGAAACTCCTGCGAGATATTCCGGACGATCAATACGACTCAAATACTGCAACGCGCGTTCCTGAATGAGATCGAAAGTTTCCGGAAGATTGTTGCTTCTGGTAAAAGCAAGCTGCGCCGCGACCGGGATTAAGCGAAATGGGAACTTAGAAAGTTGGGTTGCAGAAGGTGGATTGAATCCATTGAGCATAGGATTGACCAGCCTCTCGGCCAGCGCCATATCGCCCGCAACATCCGGCACCATCTCTGAGATCGAATGATTTTTCAAAGCGGCCAGCGGCTCAGTTAAAAAGAGGTCGGCCACAATCTCGCAATCTTGTACATATGATGTGACCCAATTCGGCTTCTGTCTAGCTTCCCACAACTGCATTATCTCCACCGCGGCGTCTAACAAAGACGGAACAATGCCCAGTCGCAACATATTCGCGAGAAGCCGCAGTCGCACATAGAACGGTGGATGCGGGTCGTCAGGGTTTAAAATTTGAAACTGTGCTGATGGAGCAAGTACCATCAAAAAAGAGTTCAGGCTGTAGGCAAACCCCGCGCCTCCGAGCAGCACGCCGAAGGCGTCAGCCAGTATTTCACCTACCCATTTAACCCACATTCTTCTTCGCTCATCCGGCACTCCGGCTTCTCCCAGTCGTAGCATCACCTTTTGCTCCAACTCGCTCGAGAGCTTCAAATCTTGGTCAAGATTATGACCCACCTCGTGATGAAGGCTGCAATACATCCAGATGGAAGTTGCATGGTCATAAGGCAAGAGAACGATGGGGATGGGCAGGCGCAAATTGCGATAGAAGCGCAAAGGAAAACTCAGTGCCGTGACTGAATAACCGCGGCTGGCCGTAGAGGGTGAAAGCTCTGCTTCAAGGTAGGTCAGTGGCGGCTCACGAACCTTGTCTTCAGAAATCAGTCCCCATTCCAGAGCCTTTTTAATGGGAGTACGATAGCAATCATTTGCTATCAGGTCAGCGGCATCAAGTAAAGGATGCAGGTGTTGGTCTTCACGTTGAGTCAGAATATACCTGAAGATACGCCAGAGTTCATAACTGCCCACTAGTTGGTTTATTATCTTGAAATAATCATCGGCAAACTGTTCGGGCGAGAAATCTGTCGAGAGGTTATGAAGTAAATCATCCTGTTGCACCTGCAATCCGTCCATCATAATCTTGAGTGCAACAAATTGGCTTTTATGGATGCCGAGGTTGTCCTTATTCCCAGCGACATTTTGCTCCCACTTCAAAATTTCTTGGGGCAACGTGGCGCTGCGTCGCTTTAATTCAGCTTTTGCGTTCTCTAATAGAGCCATATTCCTCTTTCAAATAGATAAATCGACTTTCAACCAGCAAACTAGAATCCGTTTTGGAGAGATATACATTTCTTTCACAAAGAATCCTCGACAATTCTTTTTAGCAACAGACTCAATCGCTACTAACCAATCCAATTTAAGCGGAACTATTTAGTCAGTTTTACTTGGCCGAATCGGTTATAACCCGTGGAGGCTTCCCAATGGAAATTACCGTCTTTCTGATTCGCTAATCTGATTGAGTAGTATTCAGGAAGCTTTAGCTTGTCTTTTGCTTTATCAGGAAAGTTCAATAGTAATTCGTAGCTGCCTTCGGCTAAACCCTGAGTATCAATGATAGCTGTGGTGACTTGAGATGTATTTGGAAGCCAGTCCCTGATATCTATACTGAGTGGCACCGTCTTTATACCGAGGGGCACGGTCTTCCCACACTTAGCCAAGTCTTGGCACTCCTCACGCAAAATCAATTCAGAGTCTCGCGGATGGAACGGGGCAGCCCACCCTGAATTGGAGAACGTTAATTGGACAGTCAATTTTTCTCCCGCCATCACAGACTGTTTGAAGACGCTTTCCTTTAAATACAGCCTGTAGCCCAAATACTTTTGCAAATCACTTCGCTTACTTATAGATGTCCATCCGACCTTCGTTTCATTTAGTCGTGCCTCGCTGAAGAATGACCAATGGAAGCGTGAGAACTCTTCTAATACTGTTTTCCAGGAGCCGGAACGAACGGTATTGCATGTTTCTCCACCTACCGGATATTTCATGCCTTTCATCGCTAAATAATCTCTCCAATACTTCACAACAGTGCCATCTGAGCACTTTTCAACAACTGGATTACAATAAGTTTCGCCATCGCTTTTATCTTTGTCATAAAAGCAATCGTTGTAAAAGCCGATCCGCTCTTCAAAAACCTTAGCGTCTCCCGTCAAGCCATTGGCCTCACAGGAACTGGTATTTGTTAAAGCTTTGATCATTTCACATTTGTAACGCGGAGTCCTGACTTGAACAATTCCGGGAGCCGGTAGGATGTCGAGCATAAGCTTGATAATCTCTGCACTGGCGTGAAAGTTTTGTTTTCCTTTGAGTCCGACATCATCCCTCGTGTAATACCACTCGCCGTATTTGCCTAGAAATCCTGCTTGCCAAAGGGCTATTACATCGCTATTGCCACGGATCAAGCCAGCGAACTCTTCATCCTGTAGCTGACGCTTGATCTTTTCCAGCTTGGCTTCACAGAGATTTGCTTCATCTCCTATCTTGTTGCATTCACCAGACGCTTCTACGTTTTCCTGGTAATCCTCGTAAACCTCAGATTTCGCCCCGTTAACTCTGTGCCGTGGGTTATAGGCGAAGCGCAGAATGACCTTTAGCCCCGCTGCCCGAACATTGTTGAAATCCGTCTTTATACAATCAATAAAGCGACTCTCAATCTTATCCGCCTCGCGGTACGCTCCGAGGTCATATTGCAGATATAACAGGGACAGTCCCCGTGCCCTGATACTCTTTAGTTTTTCTAACGTCAGTCTGTTTTCAGGTTTATAATTCGCCCAGCATCCGGTTGAATGGTCAATGCCGTCTACTCCCTCATTAAAGTACAAACCCCGTTCGGGATTAGCAATTACATCTTTGCTTTCTTTATAAGAAGTGGCTACCGGCGCTTGGGCAGCGGCTGGCAACGGTAAAGTCATAGCGCAGGCTAAGATAGCAAGAAGACCTAACGTGGTTTTCAAAATGAAGCGCAGTTTCATAATTACTCCTCTCACGAATTGGCTTGTAGCTCATCGAATATGATCAGGAGATGGGCTATAAAAGCGTTGACAGCCTGACATTATTAGAATAAAACGTCTTTGTTTTCCAGCATTTTCTTGCTTCCTTTAAGTTAACTCTGAATTTTCCTTTCACATAATTATTGGTTTATTAAGAAAGCACAGAGGAGATCAATGAAAAGACCAGATCGTCTTCGCTACTCTTTTCTATTTTTGTTCATCATAGTTGCAACCTGGACCGGGGCGGGACTTGCGGTTACTGCTAATAGATATAAGGCAACTGCTAAAGCTATCACCAAGGTGCCTGAGACTCCGGCGGTTCATATCCGAGGGGGGTTCATACAGTACTGGGGTTTGCTCGATAAGAAGACTTGGACAGACGTACTTGACTCTATGTACCAGGCAGGGATGCGTGTCATAGTCCTGCAATATTTACAAAATCATGCTCCGGGTACGGATGCTAACGGTAATGCTGGCCTCATCGACTATAACTTCTTTCCCCCAAACCCCAATGACTTTGATCCAACAAAATTGATTCTTGAATATGCTGATGCGAAGAAAGATATGCAGGTATATATCGGTCTCCGACAGCATGCGGAATTTGCATCGAGATGGAATGAAGCGACTTTTCTTAATGATCCTAAAGATGGCGAAGCAAGAAAGAACATTGATTTAGCAAACGAGTTATGGAGACGTTACGGGAAGGGCAAAAATGGCAAACCCTACAAATCATTCGCAGGCTGGTATCTACCGAATGAAATGTGGAATCAAAACTACAGCGATATTGAGATCGTCCAATTACGCCAATTCTTCAGGACCATCAGTGAGCACTGTAAGAAAATCTCGAATGGTAAGCTGATTGCTGTCTCACCGTTCTTTAATCCAATTGATGTGCCTACCCCCTACCTCAGTGCGAAAGACTTTGCCGAGAGATATGGAGAGTTCCTTGAGTCTGAGGACAAAACGCAAAGGGCTGGAGTTGACTTGGTGATGTTGCAAGATGGTGTCGGGGCGCGCGAATTAAATGAGCAAAATTTGGAGGGCATGATTAAGCCCTACTTTGCAGAATTCCGCTCAATGTGTAACCAAAAGAAAGTAAATCTTTGGGCAAATGTTGAGAGCTACGAAGTAAGAAGCGGCATACGTGTGCCAACTAATATTTCTAGATTGAAGGCACAAATCAAAGTGTTCAATGATGCGCCGCAGCTTGCAGACCAATTAATTACGTTTGATTTCTTTCATTATATGAATCCTTGTGGTCATGTTCATTCGGAGCCGGAATATCAGCGCGCCGAGAATGAATTATACTGGTCTTACATCCAAACTTATATGTCTAACCCTACGAAACTGAAAAAACCTTGCCCACCGAGGGGAACTAATTTGCGGTAAGGGTTAATGTACTACATATTGTAGCGAATTTTAATGCAAATACAATATGTAGTACATAAGGCTTATTATCGGACGCGGGCAGCATATATTTTCTGCAATGGAAACATCCTAAGCAAATAGTATTAAGAATCGGAGCCGACACCCCGAGCCTTATCACTCATTTCCCGTTTATTTTGCTCATTCATAAAGGTCGCTTCGTCAACTCCGCCCAGACGCGCCGCTTCCCCAGATTGCAACCATCCTTCTTTGTATAAACTCACGGCGAGCTTCAGTTTCTCGTCAGGCTTGCTCCCTGCTATCACTGGCTCTAATACCATAGTCAATTCCTCCGGTGTAATAGTATCCAGCGGGTTGAGCGGAACGCCTTGCTCCGACGTTTCACCCTTCGCCTCATTGAGCAAGGCCATAAACGCTTTAACGTCCAGAGCGCCGTCGGTCGTCTGTGCAGTTTCGAACAGTACCGGTATTAGCTGGTTGAGTACGGTTCTTCTCGCGTGCGGGTGGTTGTAGACTTTCTCCCTTTCCTCGACCGGCAGCCAGTTCGGCACCTTCGCCTCAACCTTCGCGCCATCTACCGGAGTCATCCTGATCTCCAGAACCGCATCTGGTGGGCTGCTTTCGACCGCGTTTTTCAAAACCTCCAGGTCTTCCGGCGTGATGTGCCATTTTTCGCAGGTGACAAGCACCGGACCTAGCTGTACGGGCTGACCCAAGACGTTGAAAACCCATTCGGTCGCATATTGCGTAAACGCGCCCGTGACACCTGCTTTTGAAAATATTTCTATCGTCTCTTTGGCCTGCTGGACGGTAGCCCCCTGACGGTACGGCGGCTGGAATTCAACGCTGCCCGTTTCGACTATCTGCTGTACGACGAAGATGTTGTTGACCATCTCCTCCGGGACACCTTCCGGTGAAGTGAAACGCACGCGCGTCTTTTTATGAATGACATCTAGGGCCTCCAAAATTCTGATCAGGAGGGGCTCCGGCGCGGGCATAGTGCCGATCTCGATGTCTGCGTGCGCGAATTGCTCTCCGGTCTTCACGTCCTCGAAACGAAAGAAGCCGCCCTTCGCGAGTGCCCGGCTGAAGCGCAAACCGTCAAGGGCTTGCTTAACCGGCAGGCCGACGTCATTAAAAGTATATTGGAGTGGCTGCCCCTCTTCGTCGGCTAAAATGACCAGACGGAATTTCCAGGGGACGTCCTGTTTCTCGTTGCTCAGGATCGCCTGCTTATTCCCACCCTGAATTTCTTCGAGAATGATGTTGTCCAGTGATGCCGTTTCGCCGTCCGCACACTCAATTGTGGCCTTAACGGTGCGTTTCATATCTCCACGGCCTACTCCCGAACTTATCCCAAGGTGCCCGGTGATCTTTATATAACGCCTGATAATGTCGGGGACGATAACGTCGACGATGTCTTCGGCTTTGATGTCCAGCGGTTCCCCGGTCTCGAGCATTCGTTCGATAGCTTTCTTACCTTCACCTTTTACGGTGAGAGTATGTGTCAGCGGATGCTTCTCGGCAGCTCCCGGGTATCTTTCTTTGAGGATGAATTCACCGTCGGTCGTAAAAACCACTTGATAATTCGGGTCGTCATCCTTGGCAGCTTTTCGTGCCTCCTCTATCTGATACCAGATGGCGTTCTGTGTGACTTTCTCACTCAGTTCATCCAGGAATGACTTGACCTCGGGGTGGTCGTCGGCCGACCGAATGTAAGGGATGATTTTGACCCCGTGCTGTTCCTCGAATTGCTCCCACTCAATCTGCCTCGTTTGGCTTACTTCCACGAGGGCGTAGTGGGTAGGGGTGTGGCCGTCGAAAATCGCCTTCAGTTCTCTCAGCAGGAACAGCAGCTCGGGGTCAGTCATGCTGAAGCCGAGGAAAAGGACGGTCCTGTGAAGGAACATCGCGCGCAGGAACGTGCGGTAGCCTTCGCTCTTAAAAAACAATCTGTCGTAATCCTTAGAGTCGAGGATGATGGTTTCGGGGCGCTCGACCGTGCCGTGCGCCTTGAGGACGAAGTATTTTTTGGCGTTTAGAGCCGTCCCCAGTTGCTCGTGGTCGTCGTGGGCGAAGACCTCGAACGATTGACCCGGATGCACATTCCTGTAGCCATCTTCGATGAGCGAGTCGTAGTTGGTAGTGGCGGCTGCGACGAACGGAATCTTAGCCAGGATGTCATGTACTTCCGTCGGCTTCAGATCGGGTCGAAGGAATACCTCCGACAGAAACTGTCGGTATTTGTCGTCGCCCATCTTCGCGCGTAGCGCGTTCGCAGCGGCCAGCAAATCCTTCTTATCGTCAAGGAGATACTCAATATCCGCCTTGTCAGGTAGGCTGATGCCCTGGCTCTCACACCAGTCAATCATTTGACGGATGAGTTGCGGCCAGCCCGGCAGTCCCAGTCCCGCCGAAAGACCGGCGCCGATGAAGGCGATAGAGTTTTGTTGCGCGACGTGACCGACTAACGCATCGGGTATTACTGGCTTCATATTCCACCCCTTCTTCGATTTTGCCTTGATTTATATCACTAAATGGTTGCAACGGCAACACTACGTTGCGTTCTCGCAACAGTTAGGTCAATGCCGTATAATATTGTGTTCACCATCTATGTTCGGTAGGAGTCGAGCAATAATGCAGGACGAAAAACAGCCAAAATCGCTGGAAGAGCTAATCGCATTGACGAAAGAGGTGATCGCCTCGGGAGAACTTTCTGAAGAGGAAAGGGCTGATCTTGAGGAAAGATGTAGAGAAATTGAGCAAATGCCCAAGGAGGAGAGAGACTCTATGAATTACTTTCTCCAGCACATGCCTTACGGGGAATCAGATTTAACTCTCATTGTGCTCAAAGGGCATCTTTTGATAGAGCAAAAGATCAGAGAATTCATACGAGAGCGTATGCTGACCCCGACTGCACTTGATATGGCTCGCTTAAATGCTCATCAAGCAATCTGTCTTGCCGAGGCACTTACGTTGCCGAATGAAGAGCCTAAGAATCTTTGGAGTGTTATTCGCAAAGTGAATTCTCTAAGGAATCAACTTGCTCATAAGCTTGAGCCCCAAGACATTGAGAGGCGCGTAAAAGAGATTGAGAGCGACTATTCTACATTCGGGGCCATACAGTCAGGCTTTGCGGGAATACTGGGACATTTATACAGCCAGTTGTCTGAGCTATGCCGCATTGCGAGAGACCCCTCTTTTCAAGTCAGAAGAAAGGGATCTTCCCAGTAAGACATAGGGCATCAGGCTTCATTGCTGGTGACTTCCATAATTTATTCCGGCAACAGGTCGCGATTATAGGTTCCCACATTCGATAATTTATCTCTCAATGTGGTCGAAGTTCGGCGACCAATTTCCAGCACTCAAAATGTTTTCCAATGCGCTCGCTCAAATTCTCAAGGGTTTTCATTAGTTCAGGGTCTTCGATGCCTAAATGCACGCCGAGCGGGATTGCCTCGTTGTCGATTTTGCCCCTGATGTCGGAAAGAGCGACCCAAAGCTTTGCGAGTTGGACGTTGGATTCCGAGCTGGCCATCTATCCTTTCTCCTTTTCTGATCAAGCAGCCTGATGGTGACTGCTTATCAGGAACTTTTTAGTATGCTCACGCCCTAACGGACCCAGCGACGCTGTTGAGCAGCGCTTGCTCGTAGCGATCAAAGGCAACACTGACCCGCTCCCGCTCGCATTCGCCTCCCATGAACGACATTAGCGCCTCGTTGATGCTCTCGATGGCACTATTGATTTCAGGCGTGTCAGCGTCGTGTCGAACATCGGGATTCGCATCGGCGAAACGTTGGAGCCTTTCTGCGGCAGCCCGATACACTCGTTTTCGACGCTCGGGAGTGCAGACGATTACATGAAGGCGAGGATCATCTTTGCGCTCTGTCATCATTCCCCCTTTGTGTCAGCACTTCACGGGTATGTGCGCGGAAGAGATCACGGCGTCTGCCTAATCCTCGTGCTGCGGGATGCCTGAGTTGCTGATGCGGAATTTTTTCGCGGGTCAAGACGCCCTGCACGATGCGTCCCATCCCGACAATTATGAGCCCCCGCCTCACGGCCCGCTTCGCCGCCTTCACTGCCCTTCTTTCGTCCGCCGTGTCTGTTGCCGCACCGCGTACCGGCGAGGTGTACAGATTCTCGTAGTGTTGTTGGATCGGGTCTAGGTTGATATGCCTGAGCGCATCGAAGAGCGTCGCAGCCGCGAGTGCTCCGTCTCGCCAAGTTACGTCCATCTCAATGGCTCGATTTGATGGTCGTTCTCCAATGAAGAAGAACTCCTCATGCTTACGGTTAGGCATACCAGTACCTTGTTCTTCTTGAGCATTGAAGCGAATGTTTATCTAAGTTGATTTAAGGAGTAATGTGGAGCGGATGAAGGCTTGTGATCAAAATTCAAGTGCGTCGAGGTGATTCGCCACATAGGCACCGTCTGTCCCGCTTGTAAGCTCCCGCTCTCTTTGCTGTTCTGCGGGAGGTTCAACGTTTGTCGCGCGGCTTGCGGAATGTGCCGCATTCCCAGCGCCGGTAGCCGCGCCCGTTTCGCGTTTGGCTATCTGGTACGGAGTTTTACGGTGGTTCAGCTTTGCATAGAGGAGTTCATCGAAGATGTGGCGCGCTGTGCGGTATGACACCAACTGAGGTGTTTTGGATTGCGGAGTGAGCCGCGCACCCCGGCGTCCGTTATATCCGACGACGCGGAACCCCCCGTCCTCTTCCGTAAGTTGGATGTCGTAAACCTTGTCGTGCTTCGTACCTTCCCTGTAATACAGAGAGACTTTTTCGACGAGTCTGCTGGCCATGATACCCGGCTGCCCGCCGCCTCAGTTTTCGTGGCGGAGTAATTTATGGATACTGACAGAAATACGACTGCCCGGTTCAGGCGGCGGCCTCCTGCTCATCGACTTCCTCCTCTTCAATCTCGTCAAAGTAGTTCTCATCAACATCATCGTCGTCTGCCGCGTCAGCCCAATCAGGACTCTGTCGCTCATGCAAGGTGACAGGTTCGCAATTGACGACTCGCGCGATGCTATCCGGCGTGATGTACTTGTTGCGCGTGCTGCACGCTTCGAGGTCGAAGTAGCTGGCGTAGCGGCGCAAGTTCTTCGTCACCAAAAGGCGCATCAGGTAATCGCCCGCGATGCTCGCAACGAAGTGATTGACCATTAAATCTTGCGCGTTGCGCATCATCAGTTCGGCGCAGGAAAGATTGTGATCGGGGCGTTCTTCTTCAAGCTCTTCGAGCAACTCCGGGTGCTGCCACATGGGGCTTGGAAGCTCGGTGCAGATGGAGCTTCCCTTAAAGCTCCCGCGCATCACTTCCGGGCGAGTGGCAGTGCCGACCAGCACCTGCCCACCATCCTGCGTGTTACCGCAATCAATCAGGATCGTTTGCCCCCTGCTCGAATAATCGTAATAGCCGTAAGAAGTGCGGCGCGCCAATACTTCGGCGAGAGCGCCTCGTGCCGCCGCGTTATCCACGCAGCCCACGACGACGTTTAGCGCATCCTCCTTAGAGGAAGCGCGCGCCATCTCCGGTGTGAAACGCTCGGTGATTGTGCCGATCTCAAGAGACCACGCTCCTGAGTAACGGCGGGCGAGCGCGACCGCCTTCAGTTCCCCGATCTCCTGCTCGCAGAAGCAGCTACGTGGCACGTTAGCGGCGCTGACCCGATCTGGATCAATGAACACGATCTGCACCTGCCGCCCTTGTTCGATGAGCACTCGCCCGGTGCGCGCGACCTGCGCCGCGATCCAACTGCCCGTCCCCCCGCAACCGACGACCGTAATACGCACGCTCTTAGTTTGGCGTGGCAGGAAGATGGCTGCCCGACGGAATGACATGTCTATCCCAGGATGAGCTGCGGGTGAATCAATCTGCGAAACTGCTACTGCAGCCTCAGGTGTCGAAGTGTTAATATTACTGTCACTCGATTCACTGCACTCATACATGACTTGCTCGCTCACTGCCCCTCCTCTCATCAGCCCTGCGTAATGTATCGCCGCTCTATCGCGACCGCATCTACGAGTCCGCCCGGCATCTCGAACGCCCAAGTAGCTGGAATCTCGTGGAAAGTGCCATACACACCGATACGCAACCGCAGGGACGGACATTTATCTTCACAGCCGAAATCACCGATCACGCCGTAGAGTCGAAAGCCTTGTTCATCCCGGTCATCCCACTCCGAAAAGACTGGGGGCATCAGGTTGTGCGAATGCACCTCGATGACCGCCCGCGCGTAGGATGATGTGGGGCTGTCGTCAACAGGCGTCACACTCGTTTCGGTCTGCACTTGTTCGGGTAGGATGAGTTGCCATCCTCCGCCTCCGGCGTTGTAGAGCAGGTGGAACAGCACTTCGCGCGGGAGCGTTGCGCCGTCGCCGGCCGCTTCGAGCGAGCATCGCACGATCTCTTCGGTCAGGCGGCGGGGCACCGGCCCACCGCCCAGTTTCACCTTCGTTTCGAGGTTAGCCAGTCCCTTGATTCGGGCCTTCGCGACGGGGAAAGTCACCGCGAGTTCCGGGCGCCGGGCTTGCAGAAAGACGCCGTTACCGGCTGTGACGTACTCGTACATCGGCGCGGTTATCTCCACCTCTACAGGGCGAGGTAAAGAAGCGCGACAGGCGGGCGTATGTTTGTATGCGATGGGTGATAGCATTCGGTTTGAAATGATCCCCTTTAGGCGAGAAGGCGCGCGAGCATATCGCCGAGATACGTCTCAGTGTGATACGGGACGAGGTCTTCGACCGGGTAAGCACCGCCCGTGTCTGCTACCTCTTTAAGCATTTGACGCACGTCCTGCGGATGCCGCACTGATTTATTCTGAATGCTCGTCTGCCCGAACGGGGCTTCGCAGAACAGCTTTAAGGCCTGCCGCATCCCGTCCTGCTCGACGGGAGGGACCGCGTTCGAGCCGAAGCAGATGTGCGCGTTGCCATAGACGTTCGGGAATGGCGCGTAGTAAAGCGACGTGCGAGCTTGCACCTCCCTGTCCCGTAGCCCCCAGAGGTGGTAGGTCGCATTAATGCCAATCATAACGAGGGGCGGCAAGCGCAAAGTCAGGTGATCAGGAATCAGATCACTGTCCGTCGTGCGCTCGAAGAGAAGCGTGCGCTCCTGTTCCGGGTGGATCAGTTGTACCGACCACGAGCCCTTATGCGATACGCCCCAACGCACTACGCCTGGCTCCAGCCAACCCGAGTCAATCCCTGCTTCCTGAAACGCCGTGCTCACAGCAGCCCCCGACACGATCTTGGCGTACTCAACACCATCGTCAAGGTGTTGGAAGATGAGTTGCCCGTCGGCGAAGACGAGCGCGGCCAATCCTCGAGGGATCGGTGTCAAAGAGCGTGAGCTGGTCGGCATGCGGATTTATGCGGCTCCTGAATCTTCTGACTTCGTATGCACATGCCCTGCCGACCGCTTCTTTTGTGGCGAGAAGTTGGTCGTGCTCCGTGCCGGCAAGATTCCAGAGCCTGAGGCAGAAGGTGAGGCGATCCTCAAGTATATCGGGTTTACTCAGCCAACGGCTCAAGCGCGCCGCTCTCTGTTGCAGAAGTTCGCTCTGACGGCGCAAGCTCCCGAGCCACTGGAGTTCTTCGAGCGTCCACCCCACTTCCGCCTCACCCGCCTCCGGGTGCCAGTCGAGCAACGGGTTCCCTGTCGAATAAGCCGTCATGTCTATCGTCTGCGGCAAATATTTAAGCGGGGTACTGCCTGCGCACATCACTCGACTTAGGCGTACCCAATTGACTTTGCCCGCGGGCAGCACTTTCGGCGTGTAGTCATGCAATTCGCAGAAGTTTTCGAACACCTCAATGTCAGTGCGGTTCAGGGCGAGGGCTAGTTGATAGGCGAGGGGCAGTTCCTCGAACGGTCCTTCATCGTAGTACCAGTCGTACTCCTGCAAAGGATGGATGGGCACGAAGGGCATCCGCCCTTCATCGTTCTCGTAGAGCCAATCGGTGTTAAGCGGCGCGACGTGGCGGTCCAGCAGCGTGAAAAACTCTGCTTCCCGCTCCGTGTAGAGAGAGGATTCCTTCGACGGGGTGAACACCCCTTTGGTTGAAGCCGCCCACTCGCGCGGAAACATCTCTTCGTAGAGCGTGAGCATCCTGGTGCTTTCACTCGCGAGGCGCAGAAACTTAATTGATTGGGTGAGGCCGCATGAGTTGTAGCGCCTCAGCCACTCAAGACTCTGGCGTACCGTCAATTGATTCTGAAGGCGGGGTGACGGCGTTGGTGAATCGGGCGAGAACAACGTAGTGCGGAGAGCGGACGATGGAGGAGTCTGTGCTGAGACGGGCGCGCTTTGTTGTGTTGACATTTCCGTATGGGCTTAGAAACCGGTGGGGACTAAGCACGAGCTTTGCGCGGGCGCGCTCAAAAGCCTCGTGCGCGCCTGTTCGATGCGAGTCTCTTCCGCTTCACCGGCGTCGAGCGCCTCCTGCATCTCGGCCCGCTTCAGTGTGAGTTCACCAAGCGTCAAATCTCCCGTCGCTATTTTGGTTTGCAGCTCACAGGCGACGAGCACTGCTCTGTTAATCTCTTCAGGGGCGGCGACGAGCGCGGCCAATACATTACCGAGCGTGCGACTAGCGACGGCACTTGCTTTCCCCCGGCACTCTCGGGCTGCCGTCCCTCGGCAATCGGCGGCTCCCTTCGTGCCGGCACGCTTGATGACGGTGATGATTTCGCGCTCCCCTTCTGTGCGGCGGTTGATGGTCGCGTTACTGATTTCCGGGTAACACCATTTGAGCGCCTGACGAATCTCGTGATCGCTCGCGGCCGTCTCCGCGTCCAGAGGAATCTCCTGATTGTCGATTACCACGACGTGCGACATTGATTCTCACTCCTTCCCTTCAAAAGCCCGGGCGCGAGCGCCGATTAAATCAACGACATCTGGTTCTGCGGCGTCGAAGAAGATTTCGGGTCGAGCGCACGCCCGTGTTTGTCAGATTTGGCTTTACGCCCCGCATGACTTTGGCCGCGCGGCGGTGACTGTTTCTCCGCCCCTTCAGACGTTTTTGTGCTAGCCACTTCTTCCTGCGGCTCTCGTGAAAAATCATCCGCTCTTTCATCCGCTTCGACACTTTCTTTCGTAGCTACAGTCGTCTCTTCCTGCGCCGGCGCCGTGCTGAACAGATCGTCATCGAAAGCCCCCTGCTCGACCACAGCATCGGGAGCGCCACCGCCTGCCGCAACGAGGTGGCGTCCAGGCTTAACCTTTGTCCTGGCAGGTTGTGCTTTGGTTGTGGGTTTTTGCGCCTTCTGCGCAGCTTGTTTGGCGCGGGCCATGCGCTCTTCGCGGTGTTCGGATCGAGCCGGTAATTGTTCGCGCAGCTCGTGGATCAACTCCATGATGCAGGGGGGCAGCGGCAGAAGCTCCTTCGCCGCCACCCGCCGGATAATGGGCGCGTCCGAGTGCGTTCTGATGCCGATGAGAGCGGTCTTGTAATGCGCGGTATCGGCAGGGTCAGGAATGAGCGTGATCTGGATGCCGACCGTGCACTCGTGCCAGCGGTACGGCTCGGACTCTACCGGGTCGCTCTCCCGATTATTGCTCGCTGTGCCCGGCGAAGTCGGACGTGCCCCCGTTTGCGCGCTTGCTTCGGCACTCGTCAGGCCATCAACTTCAGCTTGAGGAGCTGGCGCTTCCGGCTTTCCGTCGCCGACCTGCTGTGGTTGGTGCAGCGTCGCATCACACGTAGCCGTCCCATCGGCGCTCTCTTCAAAAGCAGAGGATGAAGATTGCTGCTCCTGCCCCTGGCTGTCGATTATCTGTTCCACTTTTGTCACCGCTTAATCAGGATGCGTTGGTTGCGTGAGCCGCGCCACTCGCCGGCGCGCTGCGCTTCGCGCGCGATGAAAGGACCGTCTATCAAGATGTCCGCCAACTCAAGAGTCTCTTTGACTGCCCCATCTTCACGCGAGCGTAAGCTTTCTACCGTGTAGCCGGTGTACAGCGTGATGTGTTGTTTCTGCTGTTTCAGACGGCGGACGAGTTGTACTAATCCTTCAGGCTGCATGAATGGTTCGCCGCCCAGGATCGTCACGCCGTCGCGCGGCGCGCCCGCCTGATCGAGGAGCAGACGCACCACTTTTTCGACGCCCATTCGCACACCGGCGCGGGGGTCGTGTGTCTCAGGAACACTACAATTGGGACAAAGGATGGGACATCCTGAGGTCTGGACTACCGAACGCCTGCCCGGCCCCTCAACCACCGACCCGTGATAGATACGGAAGACTTGCAATGACTCGTCGTCACCTTGCACAACATTCGAGACTTTTCCCTGTAGCGGCGGCACATCGATAGGACGCGCGCAGTTCACAGATGCCCCTCCGGGCAACAAGTCTCCGGCGATTCCGGCGATCTCTGAGTTTGTTAATCCTTCAACAGTCAACTCGCCGGTCGCCTGGTCAATTAACCACGTCGTTTCTTTCGGGCCGAGGTCGTCGAGCATTTTCGCCTGCCTTACGATTCTGAGATTTACTGTTTGACACCTCTCTCGCTCGCCGCTCTCTTTCTCTTAGCTTCCGCCTTTGCCTTTCACCTGGCGGCTGGTGTGCGCGCGCACTTGATATTCGGGCGTGTTCTCTTCTCGTGCGGGCGCGCCCATGACCTCTTTGACCTTGTCGGCGATGTCTGCGCAAGCAGGGCCTTTAACGCCTTCAATGCGCATCTCCATCTCTCCGGTTTCGTTGTTGATCGTGAATTCAATTTCCGGCATGGTTTTTTTCTCCTGACCTCTCGGTCTTCGGGCAGGAACTTAGAACCTGACTTTGATCCTGGTGACGCCGCCCGAGACCGTTCTCTGAACAGTGCCTCGCACGCGCTCTGCTACTTTCTGAATTGCCCGCTCGTTATATGCAGCACGCAACCGCTGGATGAACCGCCCGCCCAAAGCGCACGATTGGTCATACTCGTCGAGCACGACTGCTAATCCCGTTTCCGTGCGGACGAAACCGATGTCGCCGTAAGAATTGCCTATGAGACCTCGCGGGATAATCACATCGGCTGTCTGCTTCTGTTCACGCTGCTCGGCATAGTAGCGTCCCATCTGCAAATCAGTGCCGACCTGAACATTTTTACAACCGATGTCTTCCAGAGCGCGGACGAGCATGTCGCGGTCTTTGAAGACGACTTCATTGAATGCCAGATATTTGCTCACTGTTCTTTCGTCCTTTCTCCGAAACAAATTTCGTGATCAGTGCATTTCCAGCGCGCGTTCGGCGAGCGTGGTGTCGGTGATGGGAGCCACGCTCGTCCCGCCGGCATCAATCGCCATGTGCTCGCGTGCCCAACTTCGCAATGATTCGATCTGCTCGCGCTTCATCACGGATGTCGGCTGAATCTGCCTTGCTCTCCGCACGATGTCCCCGGTTGTCACTTCCCTTTCACCGTCCATGAAGGCGTGCAACAATCCTGCTTTGACGGCAGATTCGATCTCCGCGCCGGAGAAGCCATCAGTCGCATCGGCTAACTCGCCTAAATCGAAATTGGACACGTCTCTGTCGCGCTTATTGATATGGACGGCGAAGATTTCGCGGCGATCCTGCGGTGTTGGCAAGTCAACGAAGACGATATGAGAAAAACGTCCCTGGCGGATTTGTTCAGGAGCGAGTTGCCGCACGTCGTTCGCCGTCCCGATGACGAAGACATCTTTCTGTTCCTGCATCCAGTTCAAGAGATGCGCGATGGTGCGCGCCGTCTCCCCGCCATCGGTTCTGCCTGACGACTCAAGTCCGCCCACAGCTTTCTCGAATTCGCTGATGCCTAATATTCCCTTGAGCGTCGTCGCAATCGAGAGGGCGCGTTTGATCGTCATCGCGGCTGAACCGATGACGCCGCCGCCTTCGCCCATGACGCTGCCGAAATCAAGATCAAGGAGTGACTTGCCCAGGATTGAAGACGCAATGCGTTTGGTAAGGTCTTTGCCCGTGCCCGGCAGTCCGCAGAGCAGCACGCCCTTCATCGGCTCGACTCCGTAGGCGCGTGCCGCCGGCGTAAACGTCACTGCTGCCTCTTCGAGGATGCGCCTGAGATTGTGGTAGCCGCCGAGATGCGTGGCAGGTTCGGGGTGCGTGTATGTGAGCGCGCCCGTGCCCTTGATCGCCGACTTCTTTTCTTCGAGGATGACCGAGAGCGCTTCCGCCTTGAGACCTCTGTCGGTGATGACTGCTTTCGCCATCACGTTCTCGATATCGGTCTCAGTTAAGCCAAGCAGCGCCTGCACGAGTTGTTCGCGAAGCCTCTCGTCAACTTCGACCATGACTCCCTGACCTTCGAGCTTCTGCATCTGCATGTCGAGCATCACCTCGACTTCGCGCTCGTCCGGCAGCGGTAGTTCGATCTGCTTAACCTCTTTCTCCAGCGCCGATATATCGGGGAACTGCCGTTCGACGAAGAGTACGGTGACGTGTCTGGTCTTGATCTCCCACGCGAGTTCGCGCAAGCGGCGCACAAGCAATGCATCCTCCTGACCATACGGCGCGAGGAACGGGCCGTAGTCGCACAAGACGAACAATCCCTTATCCTGCTTGGCGATAAATTCAAGCGCCGAGAGCGGGTCCTGGGTGTCGGCTACGTGTGGGTTACTGCGCCGCTCCGCATCTTTCAGTTCCTTACCGAGAGATAAGCGAAATCCTTGCGTTCGACTCCACACGTAGAGCGGCTTCTCTTTCTCCTTATGCGTCTTGAGGTTTGCGACGGCCGTCACGACGCGGCGGAAGCGTCCTTCCTCGTAGGTGTTCGCCGCGATCAGCGGATACCGGGCCCGCACCAGCACATCCAAGTCAGTGACGAGCTTTTGCAGCGTGTGTGTGGACACCGCGTTTCTCCCCCTTTCGTTCAAATTACAGCTCAAGCGCGCTTATCCGACTCGGCGCAGAGATAGCTTCAGCGTCCGCGTAGCAGAGTTGAATAATGTCGTCGAGCACCGCACGGACGTTTCCTCCGCCTGTATCCCGCTTTCTCTTTCCGCCGGCGGCAAGTCGTTCGAGTTCCTTGATGAGGTTAGAAAGGGCTTCATCCGAAGAGAAGTTCATCACGCGAAACCACTTCGCCATGTTGCGCGCCCGCCTCATCGTCGCGCCCGGCAGGTGTCCGTGCTTGACCAGTGCCGCGTGCATCGCCTGCGCCGACTCGTAAACCTGCGCCCGCAGTTGTTGTGCGCCTTCCTGAAGAGGGCTGAGAGTTTCCTGCAACTTTTCGCGTGCGGCTTCCAATTTCAAGTTACGCAATCGCTCTTTCACTGCGGCTTCACGGGCGAGTTCTTCGCGTTCAGCAGCGAGTCTTTGGCGAGAACTTTCACGCGCCGTCCACAAATCCTGCTGCACCACGCGCTCGCGCACTTCCACTTCGCGCCGGGCGATGCTTCTTTCTGCTTCGGCGCTTTCGATTTGCTGCCGCTCTTTGAGCGCGAGGCGCTGTTCTCTCAGCATCTCACTTCCTAGGAGAATCACTCCGACTTGATAGCGCAAAGTCAGCCTTTCGCGCAGATCGTGTTCGCTAGGGAGCGCGTCGAGCACGCTGGTGATGAGCCGATCACGGAAGTCGGGCCGCACGACGACACCCGTCGCCAGGAGTCGTTGCGCGGAATCGGTGGCGAGCCGGGTGAAGGTGTCGAGGACTTCCTCGCGGATTTTGTCGTAATCGGCAAGCACCGCTTGTTTGGCTTCGTCGAGACCCGCGACCGCCTCGTTGAAGGCAGCCTCAAACTCACCGAACGCTCTCCATGGCACCCACCTGTAAGCCGGTGTCTCAAAGATCGTCTCCGTCAAACGAAATTGGTAGCTGTACTTGTGCAATGCTTGATGCGCTTGACTCGCCGGCGTGATGAGCGGGCGGCGGTAGCGTGAGGGCAGTACGCCGCAACGCGGAGGGCGGAAAGCCACGTCGGAATCCTTCGGCAACACCACGCCGATTGATTGCCAATCAATGCGGCGGTCGAGGAGGCCGAAGCCGCTCGCATCCACATTGACGAAGATGCCGTCCTCGTCGAGCGCCGAGAGGTCGAACGGCAAACGTTCGATTTCTTGCTGGCTGTGTTTAGTGCGGTCAGCGGCACGTGCGGTGCGACGATCTCCAGCCGATGCTGATTCTGCGGCAGCGACCGATTCTGCCTGGGGCGCTAGAGCGAGTTTCGCGCGTTTAGACACGGCTTCTACTCCTTAACTTCAATCAGAGAATTATCCAGAGACGGTAAAGCGGGAGTGCTACCGGTAATTCACCCAGAAAGCGCCTCCCGCCTTTATCTTGATGCTTGTGACTTTAAGCGGCTTTCGGCAAAGCCTCTTCCGCCGCGTCCGTTGCTTCAGTTTCTTCCGCCTCGGCTTCCGCCTTCGTATCCGGTAGGTTGAGCGGCATAATCACGGTGTAAGAATTGAAGCCCGGCTCGCCCGTCGAGCGCACGCTCACAGCCGCTTTCGCTTCCTTGAACTCGAAGCTGACCGAACCGCTCCCCAAAACGCTCAAGTAGTCCATCAAATACTGCGAGTTGATGCTGATGGTCATCGCCTTGTGTTCGTAGGAGATGTCCAGTGATTCTTCCGCCGCGCCCGCTTCGGTTTCTTCCGCGCTCACCGTCAACTTGTTCTTCTTGAAGCTTAGTTGCATCGCGCGCGAGCGTCCGTCCGCCATCACGGAGACGCGGCGCACAGCGGAGAGCAGTTCGGAGCACTCGAACGGCACCTTCTTGTCGTTGCCTTTCGGGAGGATCATCTCGTAGTTCGGGAACTGCCCACTGAGCTTGCGCGAGATCAATGTGCGCGCCCCGATCTCGAAGTAAATGTGGTTGTCGTCCAAACTGATCCCGACTGCTCCTTCATGCACCGCCGCGAGACGCGCGATGGCGAGGAGTGTGTTTTGCGGGATCAGGCAATCGAGTTCCGAGTCGTTTTTCACGGCGCGGTTATCTATCAGTGCCAGCCGGTGACCGTCCGTGCTGACCATTCGCACTCCGGCTTTGCGCAGGATGAATTTTGCGCCCGAGAGTGCGTACTGCGATTCGACGCGCGAGAGCGCAAAGCGAGTGCGCTCGATCATCGTCGCCAGCACGTCCGCAGGAACTTGCGCGCTTGCCTCTTTGGCCTTCTGTAGTTCCGGGAAGTCTGCCGGGTCTAAGCCAGCGATGAGGAACTTCGACGCGCCGCAAGTGACGGACACGCGGTTGTTCTCCTTGCGCTCGAAGACCACAGGGCTGTCGGCAGCTAGCTCGCCGAAGATGTCGTGGAGTTTCTTCGTGGGCAAAGCGATAGTCCCGGCCTTCTGAACCGAGGCGACTGTTTCGCAAGTTAAAGTCTGGTCGAGGTCGGTGGCGCTCAGGCGCAAGATACGCTTGCCCGACGCTTCCAGCCGCGTGAAGGCGAGCGCCGGGATCGTGGCTTTCTTCTCGCTCACCGTGCTGCGCAGGAAACCCAGTTCCTTGTGCATCAGGGTTTTGTTTTCAAGTGTGAATTTCATTTGTGGTCATCCTTCTGCCGCCATCTTTGCGGCGCGCTGTTTCGGGCGATAGTTTATGTTCGTTGTGGCGTCTGCCTCCCACCCCATCGCTGACCGCTCTATTTTTAAATTTCGTAATCATTTGGCAGACTGCAACCATTGACGCGCAACCTGCGGAGGGATGGCGCGCCGTCCTGCCGCGTAAAGCAAGCGCCACAGAACCGTGTAGCCGCTTTCTGCTTCCGCCCCCCAATGACGAGCGATCTCTTGCAATCCGCGGCTGCTGCGCCGGTTGGCCTCTTCGTGAGATTGATGACAATCGAACATCGCACAGCCGAAGGGCGACACCGCGTGAATCAAACAACGGCTTCCGGCGTCAAGGAAGACGCACGAGCCGTCCGTTTCCTTGCGTCGAGGAACGATCGTCGGTATCTGGAAGACGCGGCCGCCTTGCCCCATCACGGTAGCCCCGGGAGAGGCGAGCAAATAGTCGAAAGCGAATTCACTGACGTTTGCGTGGCCGAGATGACGACAGATGCGTTCGAGGTCGTCGGGGATGAGATAGCCCGGAATGTGGCGACAATTCTGCTGGCACTCCCAGCAAGCGCACTCTGTCCGCTCGAATCCAAATTCAGTGCGTCGTGTAATCTGCACGAGGGTGCTTCCTTGGTTGCTCATCTTAAGTAGCTTGAATGGCTAGTTGAACAGTGGTGTGAGCGGCGGTTCGCTCAGGTCAAGAGTGGCGAGCGCACGCCCCGGTTGGAACGTCCACCCGCTTTGCTGCTCAATCCGTACATATGCTCGATGTAACTCCGGATTATGCCGCGCTCCGGTCCGCAAGGTTTGCAAATCAGCAAGTATGCATAGACTGCATGAAAGTCGCTTCGCGCCGAAGATGTAAGCCGGATGCACAGGGCAACTAGCCAACGCCTGTTCGTGTTTACCTTCGCGGTAGAGGGCGCGGCGGATCGCTATCTCACGTTCTGTGGTCCCGCACGCCTCCCATACTTCCCCGATGCGAAAATCAATTAAGGGGTGCCAGATGACTGCCAGCCGCTCTTTCTCTTTCCGTTCTCTGAGCGCCTGCCCAATTGTCATCGAGCGCAGACGCTTCGCTGTCAACTGCTTATCCATCAAGAACGGATCTTTGAGCCGCCGTCCGGAGCTTTCCTCGCGCCGGATGCCGATGGCGCTCACGAGCAAGCGGTGGCGGCGCTGGTGCTTTTGCAGCGGCGTGCGCTTCATGTCGCTCGTACAGAAGCGTTGTTTCGCCGAAGGGAATGGATTGATGTGGCGGTCGGCGAGTGTATGCACTCGGCGTTCAATCCGGTCAAGAAGATCGCCGCCCCGCTCGTTCCTTACGATGACAAGCGGAATGCCGCACTCCCCCGCAATGCGTTCGGCATGAGGCAGACTCTGCGGCCACTCCGAGCGTCCCAGGTGCGCGTGGATGTTGTAAATCTCGCCAGTCCACTCAAGAGTTTGGCGATGCATCCGCGTGAGCAACACGGTCATCGCCTGCGAGTCTTTGCCGGAAGATGTCGAGACGGAGAGCGCCGCCCCCGCCTGAAGCATGAGGTCTACTTCAAGAGGGATGGTGATCTGCTTCATCGCTTAATGTGTCAATCCTTCCGCTGGAGTGGCAAAGCAACCTGAACTGTGCGCTTGTTGCTTACCGCTTCTTCTTCCCGGGTAGTGACGACTTAGCCGATGCTTGAGGTGTGAAAGAGATGGGTCTGCGCGGGCGATCTCGTGCCAGCGTCGCTCGAAGTTGGCGCGACATTTATCTTGAACGGTCGCAGGCGCGACCGTGATCATCTCTTCGGCGTGCGGGTAAGACGTAGCTTCGGGAATACGTCGCAGGTGAATGCGAGCGTGCCCGGCTTCAAATGTGAGGGGAACACCGCGCGCTTCCGCCTCCAGCCGTAAACCTTTATCCATTGCGGCGCAAGTTCCGCAGGCTAGAGTTTCGGTGCGCCGGTGCGTGACTGTCTTCGAGTAGCGGATGCGGCGAACCCGCATTAACTTCCAGTATTGCGCGGCCAGCACGCGGTCGGCTTCTTCAATCGCGGCGGTGTTGCCATCCGCACGCAGGAGGTCTTCAACCGAGCGGCGGCTGAAGAGAGTGATGCGAGTGTTGATGGCTCGCGCCGAGCGTTCGATGCGAACGGCCTTCGCCCCGCTCTGCGGCTCCCTTTTTGCTATAGTGCTTGTGATTTTTTACTGAGCACAAATTGATGACGGGTCTTCGACGATTGAGCGGAGAGCTGCGACTAGGGTGTTACGATGGTGGCAGGCTATGTCTGCGTCGATAGGTGGGTAGCTCAAGTGAACGACGCGCACTTCACGATTACCATTTTTATTACTCTGCTGCTGATCGCGTCGGGCGTGGCGATGTTAAGTAAGTGGGTGCGCGTGCCTTACACGCTCGCGCTGGTTATTGTCGGCCTCGCCATCAGCCCGATGCACTTTCTGCCGCCCGTCCACATCTCGCCCGATTTAATCCTGCTTATCTTTTTACCCGCCCTCCTGTTTGAAGCGGCGTGGAACCTGAAGCTGAGCGCGCTCAGGGCCAACCTCGTGCCGATCCTCACGCTGGCGACTGTCGGCGTCGGTCTCTCCGTCGCCGTTATCGGTTCCATTATTCATTACGGGGCTGGCCTCGGCTGGTCGTCGGCGCTGCTCTTCGGCGCGATCATTTCCGCCACCGACCCGGTGTCGGTCCTTGCGCTCTTTAAGAAGTTGGGCGCGCCGGAGCGATTGTCCGTCATCATCGAAGGCGAGAGCCTCTTGAACGACGGCACGGCGGTCGTCGTCTTCCGCATCCTGCTCGGCATCGTGGTAGGGACGACGGCGATGGAGTCAACTGGCAGACTGGTGTTGAGTTCATTAGGAGAGTTTGCGTTGGTAGTTCTGGGCGGGCTGTTAGTCGGCGGGGTGATTGGCTTCCTAACTTCTAAAGTGACTTCCTATTTTGACGATCATCTGTTGGAGATTACGCTCACGACCATCGCTGCCTACGGCTCCTTTCTGCTGGCGGAAGCGTTGCATGTCTCACCAGTCATTGCCGTCCTTGTTGTCGGAGTGATTATCGGAAACTACGGCTGGCATGTCGGGATGTCGCCCAATACGCAGGTGGCTGTTGATTCTTTCTGGGAGTATGCCGCCTTCGTCGTCAACTCGCTGGTCTTTCTCCTGATCGGGCTGGAAATCCCGCTCTCGATGCTGGCCCAGCATATAGTTCATATCGCCTGGGCGCTGCTGGCGATGATCGTGGCGAGAGTTCTGGTGATCTACGGACTGATGGTTTTGAGCAACCGTTTCACCGAACCTGTCCCCTTCCGCTGGCAGCATGTGCTCTTCTGGGGGGGATTGCGCGGCTCTCTCTCTATCGCACTGGTTCTGAGCCTGCCTTTGTTAGTGCCGGATCGCACACAGTTGATCGCGATGACGTTCGGCACAGTCATTTTCAGTTTACTGGCGCAGGGTTTGACCGTCGCGCCCTTACTAAAGTGGCTCAAGATAGATCAGAGCAGGTCAGGGGCTGAAGGCTAGGCAGTTTCGTAAGATCGTTGAGGAAGAGTTAAGTCTTCGCCGAAAGTCTGTTCGACTTACACTTCCGGGGTTGCTTGAGCAACGGCTCGTGCCTGTTATTGAGGCGCCCCGGCTTTAATGGTCAGAGTCGCAAGGCGCCCCGCCTCAGTGCCCGGTACGACCGTCGTTCTTTCGCTTGCGATCTGCCACTTTGAAGCCAGATATTCTGTTATTGCTTCAGCTCTCTTGCCAGCCATTCCTTCCTGCTCGGCGGTGTCTGCGTTGGCGGTAATCTGGACGCGCAGGGTCTGATGCTGCTGAAGGAGTTGACCGACGTTATTAAGTACGCCTGCGTTGATTTCTGTGACTGTCGCTTGATTACGATTAAATGCGAGCGGGCCGGAGGAGATTTCGATTCGCTGCATACTCACTGTAGCCGTCGGCTCTTCCAAACGAGATTTGATGTCTGCGGCGATCAGGCTCTGCGCGTCCCCTTCGATGTCGCGGTCGCTGAGATAAATGAACGTGACCTGAAGCGGTTGGGCCGGTGCGGTCGTCACGCTGTAATCAATCAGTTGCGCCGGAGGCGGAAGCTGTAAGCCAGAAAGTGAGGCTTCGATCTGCTGCTGGAAGCTCGCCTGTAGCTGGGCGACTGTGGGTGCGGCTTCGACGGGCGTTTCCGCCACGCGCGCCTCCTCCTGCCTTCTCGTCAAGAGTTCGCTGGAGGCGGTGGGAATCTCGATCAGCTGCAAAGCCAGAGACTTTTCCGGTCTGCTCAGGCGCGCAGCCAGCGTTCGGATGAACGATGCCTTCTCGCTCGCGGTGTATGCTTTGTTGGTGAAGACGCGAAGCTGCAACGTCAGCTTGCCGTCCTGATCCGAGGTCGAAAGTTGACCGATGTAGCCGCGCGGCTCTCCATTCGGCAGCTTGGAAAAGTTCTGTTCCCAGACTTCGGTCGCGGCCTGCCGGATGCTGTTCTCCTGTTTCTTCTGTGCTATCTCCTGCTTGAGCTGGCTGAAGGATTGGCTGAGCGGGATCATGATGAGCGAAATGATGATGACGATGAGCAGGATGCGCCCCGGAAGTCCGCCGATCTTTCTCAATTGCTCCGACGCCGGAAGTCGCGTGATGAGAGTCTGAACCCATCCGCCTTCATTATTCTCTCGACGCCACTCCCTGACTCGCTCTCTGACTTTCAGCGTATCAATGTGCAGCAGGAGAAAAACGATCATGGCGGTGAAGGTGATAGCGACAAAGTTAGTGAGAAAGAGCAGCCCCCCGCCTCGCGCTACGCGCATCCCTTCCGCTGCGTTGGCGCTGAGAGCGATGCCGAGACCGAAGCCCGTCACGCACAGGGGCGGCATCAGTGCGACGGCAATCGCCACGCCCGGAATAGAAGTCACCACGCCTTTGACCTCTTTGCAGATCGCGACCGAGCCGATGGCTCCTGAAAAGAGCGCGACGAAAAGATCGAGCGTATTAGGTTGAGTGCGCGCGGCGATCTCGGCGGTGATTTCCTTGAAGGGTAGCAGCGCGACCAGCGCTACAGCCAGACTGATCGCGATAAAACAACTCAAAGCCAGACTGGTGATGGCGCGCACGCCAAGAACAATGTCGCCCGCAGCCAGCGCCAACCCGGCGGCGAGGATAGGCCCCATCAGCGGTGAGATGAGCATCGCTCCGATGATGACCGCCGGGCTGTTGAGGACAAGGCCGAGCGTGGCAATTCCCGCCGAGAAGAAAATCTGTAGCCAGTAGCTTATATCCCGAAGCGTGGCGGAGTTATTGATCTCCAGATAAATCTCTTCTTTTCGTTCCGGGCGCACGCCGAGGCTTTTGGCGAACCAGTCCCGGAAATGGCTTGCTTGTGTCGGCTCGGTTATTTTCGTCGACTCGGTCTGATTCATCTCCACTCTTTCTACGCTTATCCGTAGTAGAACTCAATTACCTTTGAAGCTGACCCGCTACCACCTGTCATCTTTCTATAAGGAAGAGTCCCGATTTTGCTATAGTGCCGGTAATTCTTTTCTGAGCATAATTGATGACGGGCACTATTAGATTGAAAGCAAGGTTGCGACTATGGCGGCCACGTTGGCGGCGGGCCAACATGGCGGCGCTGCGTCTCTTCCTGCGGGTTCTCCCCTCGGAGCGCCAGCGCGTCTTTGCCATGACGATTGTGATCGGCGTGCTCTGTGGACTCGCTGCTGTCGCTTTTCATCTCGCAATCCGCGCCACCGAACAGCAGCTCATCGGGCGGGCGATGTCTGCTCCCGGTCACTCCTGGATTTGGTGGACGATCTTAACGCCCCTGCTCGGCGGACTGCTCAGCGGCGTGCTCTTACAATATGTCTTCCCGGACGCACGCGGCAGCGGCATCCCACAGGTGAAAGTAGCCTACGCGGTCAAGGGCGGAAAACTCTCTTTCATTCATTCAACTGTCGGCAAGTTTCTTGTCGGCACCTTGCAAATCGGCTCCGGCGCTTCGCTCGGTCGTGAAGGCCCGACGGTGCAGATTTGCGCCGGAATTGCGAGTCTCTTAGGTCGTGCCGCCGCGCTCTCGAAGGATAATCTGAGACGCCTGTTGCCCGTCGGCGTGGCGGCTGGCATCGCTGCGGCGTTCAATGCGCCGATTGCCGCCGTGACCTTCACCGTCGAGGAGGTCGTCGGCGATCTCGATCAAACCGTGCTCTCCGGCGTCATCATTGCGGCAGCTTTAGCCGCAGCTATTGAGCGTGGCGTTCTCGGTGAGCATCCCGTCTTTGATGTGCCACCGGGGTACGGTTTAGAGCACACTTCATCGCTTCTGTTTTATGCTGCTCTCGGTGTCGCCGGAGCAGTCGTCTCGCTCGTCTTCACGGAATCACTGCTGAAGCTGCGCGGCTGGTTTCAACGACTCAAGGCCGTCCCGCCGTGGGCGCGGCCTGCTATCGGGAGCACACTGACCGGCGTGCTCGCGGTTATCGCCCTCTGGTGGTTCAAGTCCGGCGGCGTCACGGGCGGTGGCTACGATACTCTGGCCGGTGCTCTGACTGGTAAGCTGACGATAGAAGTGCTGCTGGCTCTCTGCGCGCTCAAAATAGCGGCGACGGTCTTATCTTATGGTAGTGGTGGCGCGGGCGGACTGTTTGCGCCATCACTCTTCATCGGCGGGATGCTCGGCGGCGCGGTCGGCTTTCTCGATCAGATAATCCTGCACCATTCGGGTAATGAGGTCGGAGCTTTCGCACTCGTCGGCATGGGGGCGGTCTTCGCGGGCAGTATCCGCGCGCCGATTACTTCGGTGCTGATTATCTTCGAGATGACCGGCAGCTACGGTCTCATCCTGCCACTGATGATCGCCAACATGACGGCTTACGTGCTCGCGCATCACTGGCGGCCCAATCCCATTTATGAGGCGCTGCTTGAGCAAGACGGCGTGCATCTGCCGCATCGCAAGGGGGCGGTCTCGCATGCCTTAGAACAGCTCCGTGTATCTGAGGCCATGACCACAAAGCCTGTCACTTTACCCGCTGACTTGACCGTAGCTGAAGCCCTCCAACGCATCGGCAACCATGAGCACTCAACTTACCCTGTGGTCGAAGACGGAGGCCGCTTTGCGGGCATGGTCACTGAGGTTCGGCTGCGGCGCAGGATGGCAGAAGGCAAGAGCCAACAGACGGTGCGGCAAATCGCTGACAAGGGCGATTATGTATTCCCGGATCAACCGCTGGTGCGTGCGGTCGTGCATATGAATCGGTCAAAGGTGCGCCAACTGGCCGTGCTTGCCCGGGGAGACGGGAAAGGTCTGGTTGGTCTGCTGACGATGAGCGATATTGTGGGCGCACAAGCCCGCGCAGCTCTCGCCGTTGGTGAAGCTGACAAGACGATGGTGCCTGAATTTGCCAGCTTAGAAGAATCAATCAAATAACGGCTTCTCGTATTGAGTGTGACGAAGAGGAAGCCCACTCGTCGGCTAAGACGATGACAACCAAATCTGAGACTCGCCCTCTTGGTATCACTGCCCTGAGCATCTTTTTCTTATTTGGCACGGCTGCCAGCTTCGTATCTTTCGTCTCGCTGCTCTTTCCGGGAAGTTTTCTCGAACCCCTTTGGCGACTCAATCCACGAGCGCGTGAAGGTTTCGCCAGCATAGGCGCGTGGGCGATTGTTCTGATGTGTGTCGTCTGCGTGGCTTGCTTATCAGCGGCAGTGGGTCTGTGGCGCGGCGCACAATACGGTTACCGGCTGGCAGTCATTCTCCTCGCAATCAATTTGTTGGGCGATATTGCTAACGTACTTCTGGGGACAGAGCCGAGGGCAGCGGTCGGCATTCCTATCGTTCTAGCGATACTCGCCTACATGATGAGTAAACGAGCGCGACGTTTCTTCTTAAGCTCAGCGGCTGTTGAATGTAAAAATTAGGGTACTGAAATGTCGTCTAGTTCCGCCATCTTAATTTCACTCGGAGTCTGTGTGATAGCGGCTGCCTTAGAGGGCGTGTGCGCGGGTAAGAACGTCAAGTCGTTTTTCGCAACGCTGCGTTTCCCGCCGTATTCCGCACCGCTCTGGGTGTGGTCTATCATCGGCGCTCTTTACTACGCAATCTTTTGTTTCGTCATTTATCGCCTCCTCAGACTCGATAACGATTCTACGCGCAGACATGTAGCCCTCATGCTCATTTTGTTTATGATGCTTGTTAATGCTCTCACTAATTACATCATCTTCCGCGCCCGTAATCTACGCCATAGTTTTATCGTCGGCGCTTTATTTCCAATCATGGATATTGCCCTGCTTATTTTCTTGATTCAGCTTGATAAAGTGGCGGCATGGGTATTGATCCCGTACTTGCTCTACCGGATTTATGCCGTCTGGTGGGGTTACGGCTTGTGGAAACTGAATAGTGTTAGACCTACCCTTAGGAATTTCATAAAATAGATCAATAGTTTAGTTTCATATAACTGGTCAAAATAACTGTAGAGTCCGATCCAGTACTCTTGTCTTGTACTTTTGGCAAACTATTGATTGCAGTTTGAACTCCCGGTCAATAGATGGTTCCAACTTCCTCATAAATAACATTTCCACAACTTCAGAAAGCCAGCTTTTTATTTCTGGGCGGACAATTCATGCTTCCAATTTCAGTCAGGACATAGTTCAAGTCACAATCGCGGTCGCGAATATCAGTTGATCCCGATCGAAATCACGACGTGCCGGATTTTCGATCAGCTCAACAGCGGCTGCTGTGCTCTCGCTTCCCCACCCCGTAGGAGAGAAAGACCACCGGGCGCTCTGGCGTGCCAAGCATTGAAGTATTCATCACACTTCGCGCGCTCGCCGCTCTTCTTCTGACTTATCCTCATCAACCAAAGAGAAATGAAGATTGGTTTGACGGCTTAGTTGATTTCCCTGCTTTCTTCTCTTTCTTCATCCGTTTTGACACGGGAGATGAAGCGACCGCCGAGACTACCATCATTTCTTCCACATCCGAGTCGCCGAAAATTTCCGCCGCATCTAGCTCTCGGCTATTTGCGCGCTCTTGACCGTGATCCGTACCGCCGATTGTTTCATCCGGCGAAGAGCCGCCTTCGCCGGAATCGTCTGTCGGCGCGGAAAAAATGTCGAATCCATCTTCATCAGACGCGGCGCTCCCTTGCATTACAGCCTCCGCGAAGTCGAACAGATTGCCGGTCTCTCCTCCCTGCTCCCCGTTTGACTCCTCAGCATCGTCGCCCGACATTTCTTCGACGACTATGCCCCACTCTTCAAGTCCGGTGTATGGGTTCTGCCGCGACGACGTTTCATCCGCCTCCGTTGTCGCTATTTCTACCTCCTCACCATCGTCATCGACCGAGACATCCTCCGCATCAGCGGTAAACGTGGTATTTGCTTCAACCGCGACCCCGTCCGCTTGCAGTTGCGCTCCCATCTCCCCATATGCCCTGCGCAGACGCCGGTACTCACGAGCATGCGCCCATGGGTGTTCTACTTCTTCGGTAACACTCAAGAGCCGGGCTTCGAGATTTCGGATCATGCCCTCGGTCTGCTCGACCCGATCTTCCAGGTGGCGCAACTGCCAGTCTATTGATTGCGTGATGCCGACGTTCGACTCACCGATCTGGGCAACATAGAAGACCTCCGCCGGGCTACCCTCTTCCGCGTCCCGTTCTATGTCGGGGTAGAGATGAATCTCGGTCTGGAAATTGAAGAGGCTTGAGGCCTGCGCGAGGCGGCTGTTACCCGAGGCGTGGACGCACAAGCGAAAGCCGCGGTAGCGCCCGATCTCTTCGGTGATGCTCCGGCGCGATGCGGTGCGGCGCAGGCGGTCAACGACGAGGTCTGTGAGAAAGCGGATGTGCGCCCCGGCGCGCTCGCGCTTGTCGAACGAGATGAGAGTTTGATCTTCCGTTTCTTCGCCGAGGTTCTGCCTCAACCTGATGTCGTATATTTCTTCTGCGATGGGAGAGCGCACCTCGATTGCTTGCCGGTGGCGAAATAGTTCCGCCCGCTTAATTTCGATGTCGTGAGGCAGTTGCTCCAACTCTTCGCGCATCCGCGCCCGGTTATTGTAATAAGCGGCGCGCAGGCGATCCAGTTTGACCAGTTTAACTTCGAGTTCGATGCGCCGCTGCACCAAAGGATTTCCTGAAGCGATGGCTTTGACCTGCGCGACCGAGAGCACCATATCGCCGACGTCTTCCGCCGTGCGTGCGGTCACCTCACCCGCCATAATCTGCGAGATGAAGCGCGCCTTCGACTCAAGAGTTTGCAGCATGTACCCATCAAAAGATTTCGTCGTCACATAGTTGAAGATGAAGACTTCCGGGTACAGATTTCCCTGCCGCAGGATTCGGCCTTCACGCTGCTCCAGCTCCGCCGGCTTCCACGGTTGATCCACGTGATGAAGCGCAACGAGCCGCCGCTGCACGTTGACGCCAGTCCCCATCTTGCCGGTTGAGCCGATCAGGACGCGAACGCGCCCAGAGTTGACGGCTTTGTACAGTGCCGCCTTTTTCACCGGAGTGTCGGCGTCGTGAGCAAACGCGATTTCTTCGAGCGGTATTCCAAAACGCTCGTGCAGCTTACGCTTGATCTCCTGATAAACGCCGTTCTTGAGCGAGACTTCTTCGGCAGTCTCCGACTCAACTGCCTGTTCCGTGTCTTCAGCGTCTGAAGCGCCGCCAGGGGCTTCTATCTCTTCTTCTGTGAGCAGTTCAAGCGCGCGTTCTTCCGCACCCTCGTTTGGCGCATAGCTCTCGGCCACCGCATTGCGGATCATGTCAGGGGTGACGATCTCAGGGACGATGATGTGTTCTGTGCTCATGAAGGCTTTCCCTTTATGCTTACCGCCGACATGTGGCGATACCTGTCGCTTCAAAAAGTAACTCCTGCCGCCCGAAGCCAAATATTGGTTCGAGCGGCAGGAGTTCAGTGCCTTACCTGCTTGTATGCGGCTGCTGCGAGCAGCTTGGTTTTTATCCGTTACGCGGCGAGTGGCACCTCCGCCGCTGTAGCCTCCGGCTCGCGGTTCATTGATTGTTCGTCCGCCTCGGAAATGCGATTACCACCTCCGCCCCTGGATTTTGGCGTGGCGAGATCGCAGAAAATTGCCTGTGCGCCGCGATTGGCGTGCGTGCGGTGATAGATAC